>NZ_JBQKUJ010000007.1:0-192870 GCF_054968525.1 Alteromonas sp. G5_S2_22_S1
TAACCATGCGTTTAGTATTACTCTTATCGGTTTTGTTTATTCAGGCTTGTGTCGTCAAAGTTGGTGACCACACTCCACGAGTTAACACTTCTGTTAGTAGCCTAGCCTCAGAAGATTCTTCTACTTTCAAAAGTTTCATCTTAATACCAAGTTCCAATAGTGTTTCAATTAACGACCTTCAGTTCAAAGAGTATTCAAGCTACGTCAAAAAGTTACTCCAGAAGAATGGTTATAAGAATTCTCAAGAGAAAGAGAATCCAGACTTAATTATCTTTGTGGGGTATGGAATAGGTGAGCCAGAACAGAGCCAGTATACTTACAGTATGCCCATCTTTGGTACAACCCCAACTGGTGTATACACTATTAATGCAACTTCAACTCATAACGGTGGGACTACACAATTAAATGGGACTTTGACTCAACAAAGAGCCTTGGCTGTCACTGGTTATTCTACACATACTAACACCAGAACTAACTACACTCGTCACCTTGAACTATATGCGGTAAACCTTTCTGAATATCAACTAACTGGCGAAGTATTACCCGTTTGGCAGTCTACTGTTGTTAGTCGAGGAAGCAATGGAGATCTTAGATACGTGTTCCCTTACCTTGTAGCTGCTCTGGATGGTTTCGTTGGAATCGATAGTGGCACTTCTGTCGACGTAACTGTTAGACAGGACAGTTTGGTTAAACGCTATGTTCAAGGTTTAGAGTCAATAATGCCTTCTGACTAAGGTTGAGTGGCGGTGAAAAAGTGAGCAAAAAGTAAACTACGTTTTTTTTGAGAATCACGGAACGCCGCAATCGCATAAGAAGGGTATTACCTCGCCCCCTCCCTCCTGTACCCCACGAGAGATCCTGAGAAGCTCGATGAGAAGACTTTGAGAGTCACTGAGCCATAGGCATACCCGACCCATTACGAGATCGTAGAGACGCTTACAGAGCTTATTTTATAGAGTGAAATTTAAGGGTAGCTAATGAGGAGCGGATGGAATATTGTAAAAAGAGATTAAGGAAATGGTGTGAAACTAACCGTGATACAAAACGTACCACAGTTAGTCTCAGAAGGCTTGTAAGCCCTTGATTTATAAGGGCCTAGAAAGCAGGGCGATTCTTACATCATGCCGCCCATTCCGCCCATGCCGCCCATATCAGGCATTGCTGGCGCAGCTTCGTCTTTAGGTAGTTCAGCTACCATTGCTTCAGTAGTGATCATTAGTGAAGCAATTGATGATGCGAACTGTAGTGCAGAGCGCGTTACTTTAGTTGGGTCAAGAATACCCATCTCTAGCATGTCGCCGTAAGTGTCGTTACCAGCATTGTAACCGTAGTTACCGTCGCCGTTCTTCACTTCGTTAACCACTACTGATGCTTCTGCACCTGAGTTGATAGAGATTTGACGTAGAGGCGCTTCCATTGCACGTAGTGCAAGCTTAACACCTACTGTTTGGTCTTCGTTGTCGCCAGTTAGCTCAGAAAGCTTCGCAGCTGCGCGTACTAGTGCAACACCACCACCAGGTACCACACCTTCTTCAACCGCTGCACGCGTTGCATGTAGTGCATCTTCTACGCGGTCTTTCTTCTCTTTCATTTCAACTTCAGTTGCTGCACCAACTTTAATTACTGCAACACCGCCTGAAAGCTTAGCAAGACGTTCTTGAAGTTTCTCTTTGTCGTAGTCAGACGAAGACTCTTCAATTTGACCTTTGATTTGTGCACAACGGCCTTCAATTGCTTCTTGGTCGCCGTTACCGTCAACAACAGTGGTGTTGTCTTTGTTGATAACTACGCGCTTAGCAGTACCAAGGTCTTCTAGCTGAACTTTTTCAAGCTCAAGACCAATCTCTTCAGAGATTACAGTACCGCCAGTTAGAATAGCGATGTCTTGAAGCATTGCTTTACGACGGTCACCAAAACCAGGAGCTTTAACCGCTGAAACTTTAACAATACCACGCATGTTGTTAACTACTAGTGTAGCAAGCGCTTCGCCTTCAACATCTTCAGCGATGATCATTAGCGGCTTACCCGCTTTCGCTACGCCTTCAAGGGTAGGCAGTAGTTCGCGGATGTTAGAAATTTTCTTGTCAACCAATAAGATGAACGGGTTGTCTAGTTCAACGGTGCCGTTTTCTTGGTTGTTGATGAAGTATGGCGATAGGTAACCGCGGTCGAACTGCATACCTTCAACAACGTCTAGTTCGTTTTGAAGTGCTTGACCTTCTTCTACGGTGATAACACCTTCTTTACCCACTTTTTCCATTGCTTGAGCAATGATGTCGCCAACTTCTGCGTCAGAGTTTGCAGAGATAGTACCTACCTGTGCGATAGACTTGCTGTCTGCACAGTCAGTAGAAAGGGCTTTAAGCTCTTCAACAGCCGCGATAACCGCTTTGTCGATACCGCGCTTAAGGTCCATTGGGTTCATACCCGCCGCAACGCTCTTAAGGCCTTCAGTTACGATAGCTTGCGCTAGAACGGTTGCAGTAGTTGTACCGTCACCCGCTTCGTCGTTCGCTTTAGACGCGACTTCTTTTACCATCTGCGCGCCCATGTTTTCGAACTTGTCTTCAAGCTCGATTTCTTTCGCTACAGACACACCATCTTTAGTGATAGTTGGTGCACCGAAAGACTTGTCTAGAACAACGTTACGGCCTTTTGGACCTAGTGTTACTTTAACTGCATTAGCTAGTGTGTTTACGCCTTTTAGCATTTTGCTGCGAGCGTCATCACCAAAACGTACTTCTTTAGCTGCCATGATTAAATTCCTCTAAAATTCGTTTTAACGTTAGTTGTAATTACTCAACAATCGCTAGAATGTCGCTTTCGCTTAGGATAAGTACTTCTTCACCATCCAGCTTTTCTGTTTTAACGCCGTAACCGTCGTTGAAAATAACGGTGTCGCCAACTTTAACGTCTAGCGCTTTAACTTCGCCGTTCTCAAGAATGCGACCGTTACCTACTGCGATTACTTCGCCGCGTGTAGATTTTTCTGCTGCAGAACCAGTCAGAACGATACCGCCTGCAGATTTGCTTTCTTGCTCTGCGCGCTTAATGATTACGCGGTCGTGTAAAGGACGAATTGCCATTTTCAAGTCTCCTGAAAATTCCACTATTCAAAGTTGTGTGATTACCAACACTCAGACTGCCTGAATGTTGTGTGCCTGGGTTGCTCATTGCTGAGCAGTTAAAATCGTTTCTGCACGGATAGATGGGGTAGTACCCTGATAACTTCAAGGGTTTTTAAACAAAAAAATGTAAAAAAATTGATTTTTTCACTAAATACTTATTTTTCTTAAACAAGTAAACGCCGTTTATCGTGGTAAACGACGCTAATAACGTGAGTAAAAAGGAAAGTTGAGAAAAGCGGTGGACGCGTTATTTTAAACGCTTATCTCGGTCGTTAGTGGTATTGTCTGTGTACTCCCCCTCAATGACATCATCACCTTGTTGGTGCGATTGAGGACCGTTGCCGAATGGGGTCTGTCCAAAAGGGGATTCCCCCTGATTGAAGCCTGCGCCATTAGGGCCCATACCCGGCCCCATGCCCGGAGCCACGACGCGCATCTTCATATGCTTACTCACTTGTGCGGCGAAGAAGTGGCGAGACCCCGGCATAGCTAATAAGAAACCGAAAATGTCGGTAATAAAGCCCGGCGTAACCAAAAGAACCCCAGCCACAACCAACATTAAACCTTCTACTAACTCTTTTCCTGGCACTTCATTTCGCTGCATTTTTTCTTGCGCGGTTTGCAGCGTACTCACGCCTTCGCGTTTAACAAAATAAGCACCAATAAACGCCGATAGAATAACTAAACCCACCGTATTCCAGCCACCAATAATGCTACCTACATTGATCAATAGCGCTATTTCTAAAATAGGCAGTATGGCAAACAGTAAAAATAAAACCCGCAAAACGCTTCCTCTTTCATGTATTCATAACCTGTTATAGGGTCTTTGTACGTAATAACAAGAAAAGGTGCCCACCCTTTCGCTTAATTAGCCACTTAAAGCGACCGATAACGAGCGTGGTATACTGAGTCGTGAAAGAATAAGGCCCGTATTAAGGTCTAATAAACCGCCGTATACGCCATACCGAGGCTTGCGGAAAATCGCTAGGATTAGCCAATGACAATTAAACTTGTGTTGTGTACCACACCCGATGAAAAGTCAGCGCAAGACATTGCTACTGCACTTGTAAAGAGTAAGCTTGCGGCATGTGTGAACATAATTAAAGGCATTCAGTCTGTTTACGAATGGCAGGGCAAGGTAGAAGTTGATGCGGAATGCCAGCTGTTAATTAAAACCAATACCCAAAACGTATTGCAGGCATTTGAAAAAGTGAGTGAAATACACCCTTATGACGTGCCTGAATGGTTGGAACTAAATACAGAAGCAAGCAGCGCATATGGCCAATGGTTGCAAACGACACTACAACAATAATGCTTGAATAAAACACGATAAAAATGAGCTGTAACTTTATGACTACCCTTACTCAATTTTCAAGTAAATCGGCACCACTTTGGCGCCGGTTTATGGCACTGATAGTGTCGGTGTTGTGTTTATCACAACTGCTTAGTGCACCAGCCTTCGCTCAGATGCCTAGCGCCTTTGACGACCCTTTTGTAGATGAACCACAATTTTTAGACGTCGATCAGGCCTTTGTTTTCGATTTTAATCAGCAAAGAGACACACTTACCCTCACTTTCGATATCGCCGACGGTTATTACCTATACCTTAAGCAGTTTAAGTTCGTTTCAAAACAAGCAGAGATAGGCGACCCGACTTTTCCCCGCGGCGTCATGATTGAAGATGAATTTTTTGGCGAGTCTGAAGTATTTTACGACAGGGTATCTATCACTTTGCCTATCAGCTATGCCAATAGTGATGGCGTAGTAAAAGTTCGCTATCAGGGCTGCGCCGATGCGGGTCTTTGTTATCCGCCCACCATTAAAGTGGTGTACTTAAACGAGGTGGGAAGTAACGCATCAACAACGCAACCGGCAGGTGACGAGAACAACGCCGCTTCATCCCTGCAAAGTGAACAGTTTAATTTAGCGCAAAAGCTTATCGATAAAGATAACCTGCCCCTTACCCTCGCCCTCTTTTTTGCCTTAGGCGTGGGCTTGGCGTTTACTCCTTGCGTGTTCCCTATGTATCCCATTGTGTCGGGCATTGTGATTGGTCAGGGTAAACCAAAAACCGCGTCCCATTCATTTTGGCTAACCTTTATTTATGTGCAGGGTATGGCAATAACGTATTCGCTGTTGGGGTTGGTGGTCGCCGTAGCAGGCGCGCAGTTTCAGGCCGCACTGCAACATCCCGCGATATTGGGTGTGTTTATTGTGCTCTTCGTGGCCCTCGCCATCGCCTTATTTGGTGGTTTCGACATCCAGCTTCCGGCGAAGTATCAAGAAAAACTCACTCACATGAGTAACAGCCAAACGCCTGGCAGTTTCGCAGGCGTGTTTGTTATGGGTGTGCTGTCGGGTCTTATTGCTTCGCCCTGTACTACCGCCCCGCTCACCGGCATATTGTTATTCATTGCGCAAACTGGCGATATGACGCTGGGCTTCATTTCCCTTTACTTACTGAGTATTGGTATGGGCGTACCGCTTATTTTGTTTGGCATGACAGGGGGTAAGCTTTTACCAAAAGCCGGTAATTGGATGAATGTAGTTAAGGTGACATTCGGCTTTATGATGCTTGCTGTGGCTATTGTGTTTATTGAGCGCTTATACACCAGCCCATACACGGCATTTTTGTGGGCGCTACTTGGCTTTGGTTTATTCGGCTATTACTGGGTTATTAATCGCGCTTCGCCAAACTCGTTAATGAAACTTGCCCGCGCGGTTATTGTGGCCATGGGTATTATGGGCAGCGCCGGGCTTACCTATCAGGCGGGTATCAATACTGGTCTTTGGGGCGAGCACGCTGAGATAGTCCACTCGAGCCACCCAGAGTTTGTTGTGGCAAGAGATTTGACTGATTTACGCCATAAAATAGCGGCAGCCAACGGGGAAGGAAAAACCGTGATGGTCGACTTGTACGCCGACTGGTGTGTGGCGTGTAAAGAGTTTGAGAAATACACCTTCCCAGACGAAAAAGTGGTTTCAGCGCTTAGCAATACGGTTTGGATGCAAATGGATCTTACCGACAACACCCCTGAGCGGCAGGAGATTTTTGATACTTTTAACGTGCTCGGCCTTCCCACTATTTTATTTTTCGACGCAAACGGCGATGAACTGACTAAAGCCCGGGTGACAGGTTTTATGAAAGCAGATGCTTTTGCCCGTCACGTAAACGAATGGCTTAACGATGCACCCGTAACTCGTGACAGCAAGCATGAGCCCGGTAACTAGGTTGTCATCACACAGTACTTGCCATCCGGCCTTTATTGTTAGCGATAAGGGCCGCCTTAGAGCGAGCTTCTTATTTTTAGCCTTTTTGTGTGTTTCACTTTTACGGCCTTCGCCCACTTTCGCTGAAACAGAGGTGAAAACGTCGGGGTGCTTTGATAAGGCTCGGTTCTGCTTTGAACTTACCCCTTCGTCGGATTCACTTTATTTAGTCTCAGTAAAACGAAAAATTGCGATGCCCGTCGCGCTTACTTTGTATTCAGATAAGCTGTTTCAAATTCCATCTAGCTTAGAAGCCCTTAAGCCCAAGGCTCACGTAAATGCATTTTTAAATACGGATGATGCGGTGCCTTTAGGTGTGGTAAAAAACGCGAACGCTTTCTGGCACACTATGCGCGTTAAGTGGACGGCAGGGCAAATTGATGCCCAGCATGACCCCGATTATGCTTATTACTCCCCTTTACAGCCAGCGAGCGCATACCGCATTGTTCAAGGCTTTAACGGCAGCTTCAGTCATTCGGGAGCATCGCGGTATGCATTAGATTTTGCCGCGCCCGTGGGTACGCCTATTTTGGCCGCGCGAGCCGGAGTGGTAATAGATACCAAAGACGATGGCACGAAGGGTGGGCCGCACAGTCGATTAGCTAAACACGCCAACTATGTCGCCATTTTGCATAGCGATGGCACTA
This sequence comes from Alteromonas sp. G5_S2_22_S1, assembly GCF_054968525.1. Lineage (NCBI taxonomy): Bacteria > Pseudomonadati > Pseudomonadota > Gammaproteobacteria > Alteromonadales > Alteromonadaceae > Alteromonas > Alteromonas sp. G5_S2_22_S1. Next base: position 7,046 of record NZ_JBQKUJ010000007.1, read on the forward strand.
CGGGTGAGTATTACCACCTCAAGCACGAAGGCGTCGTGGTAGAACGAGGGCAAACCGTACAGCAAGGCCAGTTGATTGGCTATACGGGAAATACGGGCTTCTCTTCTTTGCCTCACCTTCACTTTGGTATTTATGTAGCCAAATTCCACGGTAAATACGTCAGTGTTCCCTTTTCACTCACCGACACCTCTCAATAAGGCAGCATGCTGCGCTTTCAGGCCAAATCCGCACACAAACTTTGCGGCGAAAACACCTGATTAGACCAGTATTTTGCTGCGAAATCTTTATCTATCACTATAATCAGCAGTTAATCTAATAAACGAGCAAATAAATTGGCTTTTTTTCGTGCAACTGTCATAAAAGTTTGTTGAAATGGCAATAACAATGACATTTTCCCGAAGATAGCAGCAAACTAATGAATATTTTGTTATTAAACGGCCCTAACCTAAACATGTTAGGCCAAAGAGAACCCGACAAATACGGCACACAGACCCTGAAAGACATCGTGGATGATTTGCAGGCGCAAGCTGAGTCGAGCAACGTGACGTTAACGCATTTTCAGTCTAACGCGGAACACGCGCTGATCGAACGTGTGCACGCCGCTATGGGTTCTGTCGACGCCATTATCATTAATCCTGCTGCCTTCACGCACACCAGTGTCGCCCTTCGCGACGCGTTGTTAAGTGTCAATATCCCGTTTATTGAAGTGCATTTGTCGAACGTTCACGCCCGTGAGCCGTTTCGTCACCATTCCTATTTTTCTGATGTTGCAGCCGGCGTCATTGTTGGCCTTGGTGCCATGGGTTACTCGCTCGCGCTAACTGCAGCAATCAATTTAACGAAATCGCAAAAATAACGCAGAGACAGAACATGGATATTAGAAAGATTAAAAAACTCATCGAGCTAGTTGAAGAATCTGGCATTGCCGAGCTAGAGATCACAGAAGGCGAAGAGTCTGTACGCATCCACCGTGGTCCTACTGGTGTTCAGGCACCTATGAATTACAGCTTTGCTGCCCCTGCTGCACCACAAATGGCCCCAGCGCCAGCTGCGGCTGCAACTACCGCGTCAGAAGCGCCCGCTGCCGAGCCTGCTCAGCCAGATGGTCACGTAGTTAAGTCTCCAATGGTAGGTACATTCTACCGTGCGTCTTCTCCTACGGCTAAACCGTTCGCAGAAGTAGGCCAGCAAGTAAAAGTTGGCGATACGCTGTGTATCGTTGAAGCAATGAAGATGATGAACCAAATTGAAGCAGATAAAGCAGGTGTGGTTAAGGCAATCTTGGTTGAAAACCAAGACCCTGTAGAATTCGACCAACCTATGTTCATCATTGAATAAGCGAGTGCTTAACTATGCTAGATAAAGTACTTATAGCTAACCGTGGCGAGATTGCCCTACGTATTTTGAGAGCCTGTAAAGAACTAGGCATCAAAACCGTAGCCGTGCACTCTACGGCGGATAAAAACTTGAAGCACGTGTTGCTAGCTGATGAATCAATTTGTATTGGTAAAGCATCGGCAACCGAAAGCTACCTTAATATTCCTCGCATTATTGCGGCGGCCGAGGTCACAAATTCAATCGCTATTCACCCTGGTTACGGTTTCCTAGCGGAAAACGCAGACTTCGCTGAAGCGGTGGAAAAGAGCGGCTTTATTTTCATTGGCCCTAAAGCTGAAACTATTAACCTTATGGGCGACAAGGTTTCTGCTATCAACGCCATGAAAAAAGCTGGCGTACCTTGTGTACCTGGCTCAGACGGCCCGCTAACAGACGACGCCGAGCGCAACAGAGCCATTGCAAAGCGCATTGGTTACCCAATCATCGTTAAAGCCGCTGGCGGCGGCGGTGGTCGTGGTATGCGCGTAGTTCGCAGCGAAAGTGAACTTGTAAAGGCCATTGAGACCACGCAAGCGGAAGCTGGCGCAGCCTTTGGTAACGCAACGGTTTACATGGAAAAGTTCCTTGAAAACCCGCGTCACGTAGAAATTCAGGTACTAGCCGATGGACAAGGTAACGCCATTCACCTAGGTGAGCGTGACTGTTCAATGCAGCGTCGTCACCAGAAAGTGGTTGAAGAAGCACCGGCACCGGGTATTTCTGAGCAAATGCGTGCAAAAATAGGCGATCGCTGCCGTCGAGCCTGTATCGAAATTGGTTATCGCGGCGCAGGTACTTTCGAGTTCCTATACGAAAACGGCGAGTTTTATTTCATTGAAATGAATACCCGTATTCAGGTAGAACACCCAGTATCTGAAATGATCACTGGCGTTGACCTTATTAAAGAGCAGCTTCGCATTGCCGCAGGTCAGCCACTGTCAATTGATCAGTCGCAAATTCAAATTCGTGGCCACGCTATTGAATGTCGAATTAACGCAGAAGACCCACAAACCTTTATTCCTAGCCCTGGTCCTATCGATATGTTCCATGCGCCGGGTGGTTTAGGTATTCGCTGGGAGTCGCATATTTACGCGGGCTATCACGTACCGCCTTACTACGATTCAATGATTGGTAAGCTTATCACTTATGGTGAAAGCCGCGACGAAGCGATTGCTCGTATGCGCCATGCACTTGAAGAGATTGTGGTTGAAGGTATTAAAACGAATATCCCGCTTCAGCGCGCCATTATGGCCGATGAAAACTTCTTCGCAGGTGGAACCAACATCCACTACCTAGAGAAGAAGCTAGGTTTAGCCTAATCCCCCCTTTGGGCTACACGGTGTTTTTTGTGTAGCCCAATTTTCTCCCTTTCATACCCCTATTCGCTATTCGCTATTCGCTATTCGCTATTCGCTATTCGCTATTCGCTATTCAGCGTGTTCTATTTTTCCGATTAGCACAATCAAATTTTAACGATTTTACTATTTAATATACCGCTTTATACTGCATACAAGTTTTAAGACATCTCCCTAAGTTCAATCTTTTTGTGTGTTTACCCTTATTGGAGTCCCACTCCACTTGTGCCGGCATCCCTGCCGGCTTTTTTTTGCAATTTTTGCGTTAAACGACGTTGCGTATGCACTAATTAATTAGATTTAATGTATAAACCAATTAATTACGTTGTTTAGGGCTAGACAGGTGCGACCCCCTTTCTTATTTGTTTTACTGCTCATCACTATTACTGGTACCAAAGCGTTTGGAGAACAAATAGCGCCCACCTTCTCACAGAAACTCGATATTCAGGTACGCTACGACAATCGCTCCAACCGCCCTAGCCGCGAACAATATCGACTGCGCTATTACCCGTCTATTGCGCTAAACGCTTCATGGTCTATCAATAGCTTTATCGTTACAGGTGAAGATTTTTCTTCTAGCCACAATACTTTTGGCAAAGAAAGTACGGGTTACTTTTACGCAAGGCGCCTTTACTTAAGGCACGAAACCCATTCTGGAAAAACCGAGCTAGGTGTTATTCCTACTTACAAAGGCAGGGTTTCTTCTACCGGCCTATCAAAAGACGGCTGGATAACTGGAGTTCGCCATGTAAAGCAGTTGAAAAACGACTCGGCCATAGAAGTGGTGTTGGGCCAATTAGCTAATGCACAAGCCAATGAGGCATTAAGTGTAGGCGGGGAAGATCAATACTTTGAAGTGGAATACTCGGCGAATATGGGGCAGCGCCATAGCTATGAAGCCAGTTTCGAACGCATGCTAGACGGCACGTTTGTTAGAGGAGAGTATCGCTTTCGTATCAACCAACAAGACACTGCATTTATAGAGTGGGTACAGCGCACCGATAAAGGTGCTGCAAAAATTGTGGTAGGCAAAAGTGGCGTGTTTAGCACGAACGTTCTCGATACAGCCTACCCCATTGAATACTTCGCCTATTACTCGTATATCAATAGAAATTTCGGGGCCCGAGCGGAACTTATCGAAGACTTTCTTGGTACCGGCCATGGCGGCTCACTTGAATTCAGCGGCTTAATTTTACAAAAGCATGAAGTAGAGTGGTTTGTAAGGGCCGATGTCGTAGATAGCATAAGCCGCTTACTTGCGGGCGTTAAAGTGGCGTTTTAAGCGCAATTTTCAACAAATAAAAAAGGCCCATCAAACGATGGGCCAAACAGCAAGAACGCGTACACACTTTAACAGTGCATAATAGATTACGGGTGGTCGCTTCAAGGGGTTCAAACGTAGTGGATTACGTATTTTTAATGTCACTGGCTTTATTCGCCATGCGGCTTTTATTACAATCAAAGTGTAGGGCTGATATTTTCAGCGCGTAGATAGTGATTTACCCAAAAAAGGTGTTTTTGTGCCTAGCCGATACGCCCAATTTAAAGAAACGCTTCCCATTTCCCTTCTTTCAGATGAAACTCTGCTCGCTTTTAGGGTGCTCTTAGATGAGCCTTTGGATATTGTTGACTTTGCCCAAGATATTGCAGATCTAGCCCAATATCCCGAACGCTTGAAAGACAGCTATCGAAAAGAGTGGGAAGCCTACGTCATTAAAGCATTGGCTTTCGAGATAAGGCAGCACGACGATCTTTCACCGGCCGAGTTTATCGATTTGATGATGGAGAAAGTCGAAGACGTTCAGCAAAATAACGACACCTACCACAATTTATTGCGTCAGGTTCATCATGCTAAAGGTATTTTGCAGTCAGAAAATACCATCGTATTTCCGACGCCACTGCGCCAACAGCTTACTGCCTTTCTGCTGCCAATCACCACAATACCGACGCCAAAAAAGTGATGTTTATAAAGGCATGCGCGAATATTACGCTGCGAAAATAGGTAAGCATTGCGGCGGCGCTATTTGCGCGCTACTTATTTGCACTTTTATATTTATACTGTGAAGGGCAATAACCTCTGTCTACGCCTTCAGGACGCAAGCTTGCGTGTTTGGTTTTTCTGCCAGATACACGCTCTCGCCAATTCTTAAACGTTTTCTGCTTAAGATTTTTGCGCATGAGCTTGATCACCTCTTTTTCAGGTAGTCCGAACAGGCGCTCGATTGCTTCAAACGGCGTGCGATCTTCCCACGCCATTTCAATAATGCGTGACTCTTGTTCTTCTGATAATGCCATCTCTAACGTCTCAACATACATACTTAACCCCCAATAAATACTATATTAAAGGTCATTTCGTTCAGTTATGGCCCGTGAAAAGCGCCTGCGATAAAGCTAAACATTATCACCAACACTGAAGCCTTCATCATCTTTCTCAAATGCTAGCTTAAGAAGCTCTGCAGCCGCTTTAGCGTCGCTTAGCGCGCGGTGATGTTGCTCCATGTCGATATGAAAATGCTTAGTCAGGTTTGCCAATGAATAAGAAGATAACCCCGGGTGGGTGCGGCGCATCTCCCGCACAGTACACATTTTAGGCCGCCTGAACGACTGCTCTAATCTCGCAAATTCCTGTTTAATAAACCCATAGTCAAAATTTACGTTATGCGCGACAAACACAGCATCTTCGGTAAAGCTGGCGATATGATCGGCTACTTCTGCGAAAAGCGGTGCATCGGCAACCATATCGTCAGAGATACCCGTAAGACGCGTGATACTACTTGGTATTCGTCGCTGTGGGCTGAGTAAGGTTTGAAACCTATCTACCTCTTTTCCCCCAACTAGCTTAACCATGCCTATTTCAGTAATACGGTTATAGCTGTTATTCCCGCCCGTAGTTTCAATGTCTACCACAACATAGGGCTGCGCTGGGTCGCGAACCCAATTTACCGTGGTAACAGCCACGTCGAATCCGGCTTGCTGTAGACGCTGAATAGAAACCAATTGATTCCGGCGCAGTTGATCGCCCGGCGCCTTTATTTCTTCAAAGCGAAGCGAATCATCCAATACCATAATATCGGGAAAACCGTCTCGCAGGCTTTCAAAGTCTTTGCTCATCATGCGAAGTAATGCGTATATCGCACTCAGCGAACCGTGCTCTATAAGCGCCTCAATAGGAGTCAGCAAATGGCTCGACCACATAAATAAGCTGTTTACTTTACCGTAGTGTTGGGTCGCCATTTTATGTATGTGAAAGCGCAGCTTTTCTTTGCTATCAAGCGCATCGAGTAAAGTCTCGATGCTATCTTCAAACTTTGCATAAAAATTATTTTGCTTCAGCGACAGCGGCCTTCTATCAAATTCCGTGACCAGAGTATCTTCTTCATAAAGCTGCTTCCAAAAAGTGAGGCCAAACAAACTGCGCCATAAACGGTTCTCTGTTCGCCACCCTTGAACTCCCTGTCTGGCATAATGCGCCAGCACTCCCCGCTCTACCTGCTGATTTTGACTAACATCTATGGCTAAGGTTCTACTTGCGTTTCTCAGCATGTCGGTAACGGTGCTGGTGCGCTTTTTATGATATTTGCGGGCATAAAAGTCTTCCGCAAAAGCCAGCAAGGTATCTGACTGGGGATTATCTATGATGTGCTCTAAAGCGCGTCGAACTTCACCGTCGTTACCGTCTTTATAGCTTTCTCTTAGCCACTTTTCTTTTGCTTTATCGCTTTGCGCTAATGCCAGTATGTTAAGCCCCTTATCGCGGTTAACCTCAAGTACTTTAAGCCCTAGTGCGTAAAGTAGCTGGTCGCGATAAAAACTGGCTGACACCCCTTCTGTTTCTGGGAATTCGCTATCTGCAAGCGATAACAATGTCTCATGGTTATAGAAGGCAAGCTGGCTTGAATGATTGGCATAAAACCACGCGGCCAGTGCATCGTCTTTACTTTCAAAGCGCGCGGTGTCGGTAACAGAATCAGAGCGTGTTCTCATTACCCCAAGGTCGCGCATAGAAAACTGATTTAAACGGCTTTTTGTGTTACCAAAATAAATAAACAATAAGAAGCGCAGGGCACTATCGAATAAACACACTAAGTAGCTTTCAAGTGAAAAACTTTCTGGCCATCCTCGGGCAGTAATTTGCTCACTAAGTAAGTTGACGAGTTTAGGTTTTCTCTGAGAAGCAAGACCTTGAATGCTGCCGTATTCTGACAAAAGCGCGAGCAGGGCATCTTTTGTCAAAACCCCAGCAATGTCATTAAGCGTAGCGTGAGTTAAATCGCCAAACCAGCCGTCCTTAATTAAACAGTCAATTTGATGTTGAGGGGCAACAATTTCACCATAATTGAACTGCATTCTATCTATCACTGCATATTTGCGATTAGCCGCGCGAACCACAATACACTGCTTGTCCTCATCAAGGGCTTTGAAACGCTGGATAAAGCGCACAGCTTCACTGCTTAATAACGACTGGCTCGCCCCTTCAAAGAACGCGAGAAATTCATGAAAATGTGTCAGGTAATAACGGGGCGGTAAATCTTTTCGCATGGTGCATCTTTGGCTATGAAATCGGCAACAGTGTATATTTATACAGCCCAATTAATCAAATTAAATACGCCTATTTTAGTTATTGATTCCCTGTTTAAACTCGCACTCGCTGTTTCGATACCCATTGAAAAAAAGCCGCAAGCTGCGAATCGTCTAATAGATGCTGTAAACTATTGTAGTGTTTGGCCAGCGCCATTTCATTGTAGAATCGGTGGACACCGCTATGACATTGCCGGCAAATATATATGCCGGATTGAAGCTCTGCTTTAGTGTAATGCTTTTTGAAATAGTTACGCCGATGCATTTTTTTGGGGATGAGATGATGAAACGTTAAACGGGTCTGTCTTTTACAGCACGGGCATACGCCTATCTTATTCACCACAATTCACCTTTAATAAAATCTACTTCCGTCTGCATCTAGCTTGCGTATGCCTAATCTCGCTCTCGCTTAGGCGCGCCTATCGCTTACACTTCTATGCCAGTGAGTAAATCCAGTCTTCTTTGCATTACGTAATAACACCAAATAATGATTACGAAGGCGAACTATTATGAGCTTAACCCGATCTATGGGCTTCTCTTGCCCCTACTGTATGGCACCAAACGATGTGGAAATAGATGAAGTTAACGACGTAGGTCAAGTACAGGTTCTTGATTGTCAGGTATGCTGCCAACCCATAGAGTTAACCGCATACCAAGACGCCGACGATATACACATTGAGGCAGAACGAGAGAATGACTAAGCAGTTTACTCGCAGTGATATAGATGCACTAGCGCAGCGCTATCGGGCCAACCTAATTAACAGCCTATCAGGTTTTAAGTCAGCTACCTTAGTTGGGACGAGTGACGGACAAACCAATAACCTGGCTATTGTCAGCTCTGTTGTTCACGTAGGCGCAAACCCTCCTCTTCTTGGCATGATCATGCGACCTCACACAGTAACGCGCGATACACTTAGCAATATTAAGCAACAAGGTTTCTACACACTCAATCATGTCTCAGCTGATTGGGTAGACAAAGCGCACCAAACCTCTGCACGCTACGCGCCAGAAGACAGTGAATTTGATGCCGTAGGCTTAACGCCTGTGTTTAGCGAAACGTTCAGTGCCCCTTACGTTAAGGAGAGTGAGATAAAAATGGGGCTTAAGGTAGCGCAACACTTTACCTTACTAAATGAAACCGAAATGGTCATTGGTGAGATTCAAGAACTTTTTCTGCCTGAAGAAATTATTGATACCGAAGGTTACGCCGATATCGAACAAGCGAAAACAGCGTGCATCTCCGGGCTAGACAGCTATCACGGTACCTCGCGTATCGCACAGTTTGCCTACGCTAAGCCGGGCGTAGATTTATCGCAAAAATGAACCTTTTAGCGCAACTTCGGTCTTATTTGCATCAATAAGGGTTGCTACTGCCATATCGAACTCTGAAGTTTATTTAATCTAGATCAAAGGAAAATACGACTTTTCGTTCGATCTTTTTTCAAAAAGAGATAGTATTTAGATATGTAATAAAACCTGCCTCTTTGGGCAGGTTTTTGCGTTTAAAGCGCCGAATAAAAAAGAATCATTATCGTTTCTATCCCTTAAGGAGAATGTTATGAAATCTGTAAACCGCCGAGATTTCTTGAAGTTATCAGGCTCTACAGTTATAGGTCTGACGCTAGGTGGTGTAGCGTTGCGCGCACAAGCTCAAGAACAGCTAAGTGCCGACGACCCAACAGCGAAAGCATTAAACTACACACCGTCGTCTACCGTTGAAGGTTCAAAGTGCGCTAACTGCATGTACGTGCAGGGAGCTGATGGTGAACAATACCGTCCTTGTAACATTTTCCCTAATAAGCTGGTAAATGCGGATGGCTGGTGTAGTGCTTGGGTTAAAAAGCCGGGCTAAGATAGCGGCCACGCTGATAGACGATTGAAAGCCCTCGATATTATCGAGGGCTTTTTTATTGCTTGAAGGATGTATTCACTCCCTTGCGGCAAATGCTTAACGAGGGTCGCTAAGGCCTGCTTCTATACCTTTTAAACGCGGGTTATCAAAGCGCGTGGGTAATAAACCGGGCTTGATAAAAAAGCCGTGTTTTGCTTCAAAAATGCTGCCTATTTCTAGCACTTTCTTATCTTGCCATTTGCCGCCTATGAAACTAATGCCTACCGGAAGATCTTTTACTTGCCCAGCAGGCACAGTTAAATGCGGATAACCGGCAATAGCGGCCAAATACCCAATACCGATGAAGCCCACTGGTGAGTGGTCGCCATATACGCCATCAATTAAAAATGAAGGGCTATTCGAAGGTGCAACCAATACGTCAACATTGTGCTTTGACAATAAGGCGTCTATACCGTTTTCCCCAGCGGTATCTCGGATAAGACGCAGTGCACGTTTGTATTCGTCACTGTCGATAGCAGAAGAGGCTAAGGACTTCTCAAAGATATCTTGGTCAAATAGCGCTAACTCTCTGGGTGTAGCCTGGTTGAACTCGATGAGCTCAGACAGATTTTTAGCGGGAAGCGATGCAGGAGAGTTCGACAGGTACTCGTTAATGCTGTGATGGAACTCGCTTAGCAACACATTGTATGAATCTGCCCAAAAGGAATCCGGCTGAGAAAAATCACTGATATCTACGAGGGTTGCACCAGATGCTTCCAACTGCTTTAACGCTTTTTCATAAACAGCCAATACGTGAGGGTTATCACCTTGTCGGTAGCGCACCACACCAATACGCTTACCTTTTAAGTCTGTGGCAAGCAGCGACGAAGAGGGGACTTCAAGAAGGTGGTCGTCAGCGTTTTTAGTTGCGCTATCGTTTTTATCGGCGCCAGCCATAACTGAGGCCATTAACCACGCGTCTTGTACACTCGATGTCATTGGCCCAGCGGTGTCCTGGCTAAATGAGATAGGTACAATATGGGTTCTAGAAAGTAAACCTACGGTTGGTTTGAAACCTACCACTCCGTTAATAGAAGCTGGACAGATAATAGAGCCATTGGTTTCCGTACCCACGGCGAGGGACGCCAAGCGCAGCGACATAGCCGCTCCCGAGCCCGACGAGGAACCACAGGCACTTCTCGATAGCATGTGCGGGTTACGAGTAAGCCCGCCTACCGCGCTCCAACCACTTATTGATGATTCAGAGCGAAAATTTGCCCACTCCGATAAATTAGTTTTACCCAGAACAATGGCACCGGCTGCTTTCAGTTTTGCCACAATGGGTGCATTTCGCCCAGTGTTATTGTTAAGTAGCGCCATCGAGCCCGTCGTTGTAGGCAGTTCATCGCTTTCGATATTATCTTTCAGCAAAACAGGTATACCTGCTAACGGGCCCAGCGTCTTGCCGTTCGCCAGTTGCTTATCAATAGCATTCGCTTCTTCTAGCGCATTGGGGTTCACTGACAACACACTATTTACCTTGCCATCTAGCTGTTCAATACGCGCTAAATAACCTTTTACCAAGGCCGCAGACGTAATCTCGCCACTGGCAATAGCCTGTGCTTGCTGATGTGCGGGTTTACCCAAATAGTATTGCGTTTCGTTCGCTTGGTTTGAGTTAGAGGGGGTTGAGTGAGAAACACACGCCGTACAAATTACGGCAGCGACCAGTAAATACCACTGCTTCAACATAAATCTTTCCTTAACGCATAATCCCAGTGCCTGTTTTTTTACTGTTAAACAAAAACAGCAAGTCACAGACGTTAGAGTAATGATAGTTTGTTATACGTTGTATCAGAAATAGTTCACTGGCTACACAATAAAATGTGTATTTACTGAGTTACTGGGGTTGGCAGCTTATAAAGAAGATTATCCAGTTTATATTTATCTAGCAGCTTCTGATAACGCCCATCATCAATAAAAGCGTGAAGCGTGGCGTTAAATGTTGCTCTTAATTCTGGGTCAGGAATGGCGGCACTATAACTAGAGATAGGAAACAGTTCGTGAAAAACAATGTCGTCATCGGCATAGGCACGACTTTCAGACTTAAAGAAATTAAAGATATTTCTATCGAGAATAGCCACATCTACACTGCCTAGCATCAACATGTCTACTTGCCTATCTTGTCTTGCCATCTCTATATAGGTGGGCTGCGCTGAAACAATCTCACCAAAAGCTTCTCCAAGAAGTGACTGAGCGGTTTGAAAAGCAATAACACTTTTGCCACGCAAATCTTCAATACTATTTATTTCAAGCTTTCTATCAGCCCGAGTCACCGCGACGTTTTGATAAATAATATAGGGGTCTGTCAAGATAGCTTCATCTACGCTATGCGCTGAATTTAGCGTTAGGCCAATATCTACCGTGTTATCTTTAAGCAACCTACTCGTTCGCCCAAAGGGAACATAAATAGGAGACAGGCTATGGCCCATATCGGCCAAAATAGCGCGAATTAAATCGACTTCAAACCCCGAGTGCTCTTGTGAAATAACGTAAGGAGGCTTATTCCATCCAACCACCACGTCGACGTCCCTTGCGCTAGAAGGTATGACGGTAAACACTAAACACAGTAAAAAAAGTATACGCATACGGTTCCTATTGGGTTGAAAACCACACAGCCCGCTTCACTATAGGCGTTTTTTAACATCGCACAACTCGACAAAAGATTAACATTTTAATTATTTTTATTTATTAAGAATATGGCCTTGCCTCTTCCCTTACCTAACTTGTATCTTTTGGCTTACTTGCATTTTGTTTCATGCAATCCAAAGGTACAATAGCCTCAAAGGTCTCAACGAACGATAAATATGGCTTGGCTACAACTTAGAATAAACACCTCATCTGAATATGCAGAATCAGTTGGCGATATGCTTAGCGCCAATGGTTCTCAAGCTGTCACCTATGTCGATGCGAAAGACACCCCCATGTACGAACCCAAGCCGGGTGAAATAATGTTGTGGCCGGATACTCAGGTGGTAGGGTTATTTGAAGCGGATGCGGATATGAAAAGCATTCTGCAGCGCTTAGGGAAAGCGAAAGTGCTTGGGCCTGATTTCAAATACAAGCTAGAACCACTTGAAGACAAAGACTGGGAGCGGGAGTGGATGGACAACTTTCATCCAATGCAGTTTGGCGAGCGTTTATGGATTTGTCCAAGTTGGCGTGATGTACCCGACCCCGATGCCGTAAACGTTATGTTAGATCCAGGCCTTGCCTTTGGTACAGGTACACACCCTACCACGGCCCTTTGCTTACGTTGGTTAGACGGCATAGATATGGCCGGTAAAACAGTAGTCGACTTTGGCTGCGGCTCAGGTATTTTAGCCCTAGCAGCATTAAAGTTAGGTGCCGAGCGTGTAGTTGGAGTCGATATCGACCCTCAAGCGTTACAAGCAACGAAAGAAAATGCCCGCCGCAATGGTGTCGAAGACAGGCTCGATGTTTACCTTCCACAAGACCAGCCCGAGCTTGAAGCCGATGTGGTTATGGCTAATATATTGTCGGGCCCGCTTTTAGAGCTTCAAAGCGTGATTACCAACTACTGTAAATCTAAAGGGTTGCTTGTGCTCTCTGGCATACTTGCTGAACAAGTATCAAAGATAGAAGACGCTTACTCACAAGATATTGTTCTAGAACCAAGCGCGATTGATGGCGAATGGGCCAGAGTCTCGGGTTCGAAACGCTAAACCCTCTCGTTAATTCGGCAAATTTTTACACTACCGCCTTTTGCGAAAGGCGGCTTGTATTGAAAAAAACATTCAGAAAAAACAAACCCGCCCTGAATAGTTGTTAATTTTTTTCACATTACAGCCCTTTTAGCACGTGGGCTGTAAGACCTTCGTACAATAATTAAACTAAAAAATGCCGTTAGCTTACTAATGTGACAGTTTTTTTTCACTGTCAAGACCACCAAGTGAAATTTTGTGTGATTTTTAGCCTTTTCAAGTATTGCGAAAACACGTACACTTAGCGCCCCGTTTTAGCCGGGTGTATAATTTCTGTGCAGTTTTAGATGGCGAGCTATACAACTAACAATGCGAATTGGACCTTACGAGTTAGAAAACAATTTGATGTTGGCCCCCATGGCTGGCGTGACTGATAGACCGTTTCGTCAACTATGCAAACGCTTGGGTGCAGGGCTTGTTGTTTCCGAAATGCTTTCGAGTAATCCGAAGGTTTGGAACACTGCCAAGTCACAAGCGCGCATGAACCATGAGGGCGAAGAAGGCATTCGCTCTGTACAGATAGCTGGGGCAGACCCTGAGCTTATGGCTCAAGCAGCACAATTTAATGTAGATAACGGTGCGCAAATCATCGATATCAACATGGGTTGTCCTGCGAAAAAGGTCAACAAGAAGCTGGCAGGCTCTGCTTTGCTTCAGTACCCAGATACGGTGGAGGCAATCGTCAAAGCAGTCGTTAATGCTGTTGATGTACCCGTAACACTGAAAATTCGTACCGGCTGGAATCCAGAAAATCGCAATGGGGTAGAAATTGCCCGCATTGCAGAGCAAAACGGCATACAGTCGCTTGCAGTTCACGGCAGAACGCGAGCTTGTATGTATAAAGGAGAGGCTGAATACAGCACCATACGTCGAATAAAGGCGGCAATTTCAATTCCTGTTATTGCAAATGGTGATATTACCTCTCCACAGAAAGCACAAGAGGTGCTGAATTACACTGGTGCAGATGGCGTAATGATAGGTCGCGGCGCGCAAGGTAAGCCTTGGATATTCAACCAAATCCAACATTATCTTGAAACGGGCGAGAACCTAGCACCACCGCCGCTGTCAGAGCAATATGAGATTTTGCACGAGCACGTAGCCAATGTGCAGGATTTTTATGGCGACATAGCCGGTGTAAGAATTGCCCGTAAGCACGTGGGCTGGTATCTCTCGGAGCACGATACGGATCGTCAGTTTCGTAAAACGTTTAACGCTATCGATGATGCAAATGAGCAACTCGATGCACTAAATGCATATTTTCAAGCGCTGCAGACTCGAGAAACCCGACAGATTTCTCCCGCAGCATAGTGATGACTAACTTAAGAGCAACACAGTATTATGTTCGATCAAAACGTGACTTCACCTTTTACTACGACAGTAACTACGCCTTCACAAACGCAAGCGCAAAAGCCATTGCGTGACTCTGTAAAGCAAGCGGTTAACAAGTACCTAAAGCAATTAGATAACGCAAACATCGACAACCTGTACGAAATGGTACTGGCTGAAGTAGAAGCGCCGCTTCTAGAAGAAGTCATGACTTACACTCGCGGCAACCAAACACGCGCCGCTATCATGATGGGCATCAACCGTGGCACACTTCGCAAGAAGCTTAAGCAATACGGCATGAACTAAGATTCCAAGGGCTTCGCCCACCAAAGAGCACCAATCGGTGCTCTTTTTGTTTCAACACTACAACATTAGAAACTTAAAATTTATGCAAACACCAAAACCAATTAAACGTGCTCTTCTTAGTGTCTCTGATAAAACCGGTATCCTCGATTTCGCGACAGCGCTGCATAACGCTGGCGTTGAGCTTCTGTCGACGGGCGGTACCGCAAAACTCCTGGCTGAAGCTGGTTTACCTGTAAAAGAGGTGTCTGATCATACAGGTCACCCAGAGATTATGGCTGGTCGTGTTAAAACGCTTCACCCGAAAATTCATGGTGGTATTCTTGCTCGTCGCGGTGTTGACGAAGCGGTGATGGAAGAAAACAACATTGCGCCTATCGATCTTGTGGTGGTTAACCTTTACCCGTTTGCTGCAACCGTGGCAAACGAAGACTGCACGCTTGAAGATGCGATTGAAAATATTGATATCGGTGGCCCAACCATGGTTCGCGCGGCAGCTAAAAACCACAAAGACGTGACTATCGTGGTTAACGCGTCTGACTACTCTCGCGTTTTAGCTGAAATGAACGACAACAACGGCTCATTGACATACAGCACCCGTTTCGACCTAGCCATTAAAGCGTTCGAACACACGGCTGAATACGACGGTATGATTGCCAACTACTTTGGTGCGCGTTTAGACAGCACAGGATGCGAGGCAGACTGTGACCACCAGCACAGTGAATTCCCGCGCACCTACAACATGCAGCTGACTAAGAAGCAAGACCTTCGCTATGGTGAAAACAGCCACCAAGAAGCGGCGTTCTATGTTGAAAACAACATTCAAGAAGCGTCGGTTGCTACTGCTACGCAGCTTCAAGGTAAAGAACTGTCGTTTAACAATATTGCTGACACCGATGCAGCGCTAGAGTGCGTTAAAGAATTCGAAGAGCCAGCATGCGTTATCGTTAAGCACGCTAATCCATGTGGTGTTGCGATTGGCAACGATATTCTAACTGCCTACGATCGCGCGTTTAAAACAGACCCAACATCTGCGTTTGGCGGCATTATTGCGTTTAACCGCGAGCTTGATGCGAAAACAGCACAAGCGATTGTTGACCGACAATTTGTAGAAGTGATTATTGCGCCAACAGTTAGTGATGAAGCGAAAGAAGTAGTAAGCGCGAAGAAAAATGTACGTCTTCTAGCATGTGGCGACTGGGCAGGTCAGCTTACTGAAGGTTATGACTTCAAGCGTGTCAACGGCGGCTTATTAGTACAAGAGCGCGACTTCGGCATGGTTGAAATGGAAGACCTAGAAGTTGTGACTAAGCGTAAACCAAGCGAAGACGAACTACGCGACCTTATGTTCTGCTGGAAAGTCGCAAAATACGTGAAGTCTAACGCGATTGTTTACTGCAAAGACGGCATGACAGTAGGCGTGGGCGCAGGCCAAATGAGCCGCGTGTATTCGGCAAAAATTGCCGGCATTAAAGCGGCAGATGAGAACCTAGAAGTGGCAGGCTCTGTTATGGCATCTGACGCTTTCTTCCCATTCCGCGATGGTATAGACGCTGCTGCTGAGGCGGGTATTAAAGCGGTTATTCAGCCAGGTGGCTCTATGCGCGACCAAGAAGTGATTGATGCCGCTGACGAACACGGCATTGCCATGGTGTTCACAGGTATGCGTCACTTCCGTCACTAAGAAGCATAGAAAGCATCTTGTGAGGGGTGATTAACGCTTTACTAAACACGCAGTATGCCAATATTTTAAAGCATACTGCGTGCTTTATTCCCCCTCATCAAACCAACGCGTGTATTTCAAATTTTCTGGTATCTTAGCGACAAAATCGCGAATTTCTCTGCTAAGGCGTAAGTGCAAATAAGGGTTAGCTGATAGGCTTGATCTAACCTGTGGTAATTTGTAGTAATAGTGTTACTAATAAATGTTATGTTATTTGCCTACCCTCGACAGAAAAAGGAAATAAGAATGAAAAAGTTAGCCCAAATTGTGTTAGCTGCAACACTTGGTGTAACAGCAACCTATGCCAGTGCCGATGCTATTTCTGACGCCGTGACGAGCGATATCCGCTCTGATAAAGCCAAAGTGCGCGACGAATATCGCAATCCGCAGCAAACCTTGCGCTTCTTTGGCCTTAAGCCAAACATGACCGTTGTGGAAATCTCGCCAGGCGGTGGCTGGTATGCAGACATTCTTTATTCTGTTGTAAAAGAAAACGGTAAATACGTTGCAGCACACTTCTATGTTGATGAAGAAACCAGTGGCTACTACAAAAAGTCAGTGGAAGGCTTTAAAGAAAAAATGAAGCCAGGCATGAAGTACGAAGGTGCAGAACTTACTGCGTTCGACCCTATGAAAGCGCTAGATATTAGTGAAGCTGGAAGTGCTGATATGGTGCTAACCTTTCGCAACGTACACAACTGGTACATGCGTAACGGTGACGAAGGTATCGACAACGCATTTGGCGCTTTCTTCAAAGCACTTAAGCCAGGCGGTGTGTTAGGTGTAGTAGAGCACGAGCTGCCTGAAAGCGCTGATGATGAAGCGATGAAGAAAAGTGGCTACATGAAGCGTTCATACGTTGTGGCTGCTGCAGAAAAAGCAGGTTTTGTACTTGAAGCAAGTAGCGATGTAAACGCAAACCCAATGGATAGTGCCGACCACCCGAAAGGTGTGTGGACGCTTCCTCCGCGTTTGGCGCTTGACGATGAAGACCGCGAAAAGTACATGGCGATTGGCGAGAGCAATCGCATGACGCTAAAATTCACCAAACCAAAATCATAATATTAAACACTCAAAACGGAACAGTTAATGAACGTACTTGTAATTGGCGGCGGTGGCCGCGAACACGCGCTAGCGTTTAAAGCAGCGCAGTCTTCTGATGTTTCAACAGTATTTGTAGCACCGGGTAATGCCGGCACCGCTACAGAGCCTAAGCTTGAGAACGTAGCGATTGATGTAAACGACATCGCGGGCTTGGTTTCTTTTGCACAAGGCAATGATGTTGCACTTACTATTGTAGGCCCAGAAGCGCCGCTAGTTGCAGGTGTAGTAGACGCGTTCACTAACGCGGGTTTAATGATTTTTGGCCCCACTCAAGCTGCCGCGCAGCTTGAGGGTTCAAAAGCTTTCACCAAAGACTTCTTGGCTCGCCACAGTATTCCTACGGCTGAGTATCAAAACTTCACGGAAATTGACCCTGCGATTGCCTATGTTCGCGAGAAAGGCGCGCCAATCGTAGTGAAAGCTGACGGTCTTGCTGCCGGTAAAGGCGTTATCGTTGCGATGACCCTTGAAGAAGCTGAGGATGCTATTCGCGATATGCTAGCGGGCAATGCCTTTGGCGAAGCGGGCAGCCGCGTAGTTATTGAAGAGTTCCTAGACGGCGAAGAAGCGTCGTTTATTGTTATGGTAGACGGTAAGAACGTCCTGCCTTTTGCCACCAGCCAAGACCACAAACGTGCAGCTGACGGCGATAAAGGGCCAAACACGGGCGGTATGGGTGCCTATTCACCGGCTCCGGTTGTAACACAGGACATTCACGACCGCATTATGCAAGAAGTGATTATGCCAACGGTTGATGGCATGGCCGCTGAAGGCAACGATTATGTTGGCTTTTTATATGCGGGGCTAATGATTATGGCCGACGGTACACCAAAGGTCATTGAATACAACTGCCGCTTTGGCGACCCAGAAACCCAGCCTATTATGCTTCGCTTAAAATCTGATTTGGTTCCACTTTGCCAAGCAGCGTGCAAAGGCGAACTTGCTGGCAAAACGATAGAGTTTGATGAGCGCGCGTCGGTAGGTGTTGTGCTTGCAGCTGGCGGCTACCCGGGTAGCTACGACAAAGGCGACGTGATTACCGGTTTTGAAGAAGCCGCTAAGTTAGATGGAAAGGTTTTTCATGCTGGCACAGCCCTTCAAGATGGAGATGTAGTGACCGCCGGTGGCCGCGTACTTTGTGCAACTGCGTTAGGTAATAACGTAACTGAAGCGCAGCAAAAAGCCTACGAGCTGCTAAAAACCATTCAATTTAAAGATGTATACTATCGCACTGACATTGCACACCGTGCAATTGCCCGTGAAGCTGAAGCCAAGTAGCCGAAAGCCTCATAGAAAGTGCTAAATGAACGCAGCTTAACGCTGCGTTCTTACACAATTACATAAAGCCAGGGTGTGAATTCTACGCCCCCACTTCTACATTTACCACTCACTCACCATGCTAACGTGCAGTAAACGCAGAAATTGTAGTTTCCCAGCTACATATCACTGTTTAACCTGATACTAACGCTCAACACAAAAGAAAACTCGCGCTCAGTACATAAGCAATAAGGTATTGAATTTCACATCGAGTCTGATTTGGTAATTGCCGATAGTACTGTATACATTATAAATCTTTAATTTACTGGCTCTCTCCATATGTTGCAGCGCAGACAAGAACCTGTATGGTATTAATATCAATCCGCATAGATGATTAACCACTTAGCGAGATTTAATAAACTCAGGTAGTCCGCTTAAAAAGCGTATTATTTCATTCTAATAAAAGAGGTATCACCTGATGTCGAACACTAAACTTATTGCTGTGTTGCTTGTAGCAGTAGTGGCGAGTACCGCAGCGTGGTTCGCCTTTTTTGCCAAAGAGTCTGCTCCAGACTTTACTGCTTATGCCGCAGGCCCTGACCGAAAAGCGGCATTTTTTGAGTATTTCACTCCTATTGTAGTCGAGGTGAACAAAGAGCTAGCCACCGACAGGGAGCAAATTCAAAGTTCATGCAACGCGGATGAAGCAGACAATCTAGACCAGTTCCTGACAAAGTTTCGCGTTGACGATGCTGACCTTGAACGGGAGTCAGCCTGCGAGGTGTTGTTAAGGCGTGCCGACATTGTTCCTGCGTCGTTAGCTATTGCACAAGCAGCGAATGAAAGTGCATGGGGTGCCTCTCGTTTTGCAAAATTAGGGAACAACTTTTTTGGTCAGTGGTGCTTCTCTAAGGGCTGCGGTATCGTTCCAAAATCGCGTGACACTGACAAAAATCATGAAGTAGCTGATTTCCGTTCGCCTGCCGACTCAGTAGAAAGCTACATGCTAAATTTAAACACCCACGATGCTTACAAACCATTGCGTAACATTCGCCAATCCCTACGTGAAGACGACAAGGCTGTCACCGGGGTTGCGCTTAGCTATGGCTTAGGGAAGTATTCTGAGCGTGGCGATGAATATGGAAAAGAAATACGTGAGATGATCAGTTTTAATAAACTTGCAGTGCTGGACAAGTTAGATCTGAGTAAGCAGGAAGGCGAAGACAATTAACTCAACCAGCTAGAGCGTGACGAGCTCTGTTGCGCATTTTCTTATCGCCAAATGGCATGGCTTTTAGCCAAGGAGAGTGATTGCAAATTAAAAAGGAGTGGCATTTCTGCGACTCCTTTCAATTACGCGCAGCAAGTCAATCAATTAAAGTAGCGACAAATTATGGTTCACTACTTTGTCAGCTTCACCTTTCCAAACACCGACGCATCTTTATACCCCAAGTTTTTATCGCCGTTTACTGGGGTGATCTCATGAGAGCCTAAAAAGTGCTCTCTGTCGCCACCATCCGCATCGCAATAGGCAAGCATAAAGCCAAGTGTCATGCCTTTTTTTAAGGTTACTGGTGAATTGTCTTTCCCGTACTGATAGCTATCATCAAATACACGTACCGCTGCTTCCCAATGAATCTTATGAGGCGCCAATATATCTCGCTGCCATTTGTTCTCTACGTGATCATTGTAGAGTTGTGGTACAGCCTCTCCTGCTTCGTTTGGACCTATATCAACAACCTGATTATCTAACGCTAAGTGATAGGCAAACGCATTGTAGTTATTAAAGTGATCGCCACCAGAGGCGTCTGCATCAATGAAAATTTCTAAACAGTCATCATCCCAATAACGTTCAAGGGGATTGGCATAGGTATCTGAGAGGTGATCGTCTTGTATTTCTGCCAACAGATACAGCGCATCCTTGTTCCATCGCAGTTTATATCGACCAGAAAAATCACCGGACTCAGGAGCCGAGCCCCACATAAGCGACGTCATATCATGCCAATCGCCCCCTTTCCATGCAGCGTCATTGGCTACACCATCTATAACAGGTGGCGTTGATGAAAAAAGTACGCTGTCAGACTTAGCTTGTGCTGTGGGCACAGACATAGCCACAAGCAGTGCCGAGGTTAGTACTGACCCTAAATGTTTTGCACTTTTCAATTGGATACGCTCTTTGTTTGCTTATTTGTATTTTAAACTACCACGTTTTGACCCCATCCGCGCTTGAAAATAGCGCCGAACACCTCCTTCTTTTTTAGAAGCATTACCAATTTGCAACGGTAATTGGTATAAAAAGGACATTCGTTCCCTGACTACCATGGCTATGTCATTTCAAAACGCGTGCTATCACATCCTTGCGCCTGCCAGCGAGGCTCACGAGTACAAAAAGCTCAGCAAAATATTTGATGTATTTCTTATCGCGCTAATTATCGTAAATGTAGCGGCCATGATGCTAGAAACCGTACCGGGCATCCCTGCTGTTTGGCAGCATGAGCTTCATATTATCGAAATAGTGTCGGTACTGATATTCACCGTTGAGTACTTGCTTCGCCTATACAGCAGCGCTTCGGCGCCGAATCGCCCTTCCCGCGCACAAACTACGCCTTGGCAGAAGCGTTGGGCTTATATAAAAAGCCCTATGGCGCTGGTCGATTTAATGGCGATTTTGCCTTTTTACCTAAGCGTGTTCGTGGCCTTTGATTTACGTATTTTACGGGTATTTAGGGTACTGCGAATTTTGAAAATTGGGCGCTATTCCCGTTCAATGCAAACCCTTGTCACCGTTTTGCGCAACGAATCTCATAGCCTTATTGCTGCAATCAGCGTACTCCTGCTGTTTACCGTCATTGCGGCAACCTGCATTTACTATATCGAGCACACCGCCCAACCCGACGTTTTCAGCAGTATTCCTGCCTCATTGTGGTGGGCTCTGGTCACGCTCACTACGGTAGGCTATGGCGATGCCGTTCCCGTTACAGCGTTAGGCAAGGTATTTGGCGGGCTTATTACCATTTTGGGCATTTGCTTTTATGCACTGCCCGCAGGCATTTTATCGTCAAGCTATACCACCCAAATGCAGTTAAAGCGCGACCGGTTTAAAGACACGGTAAGAAGCGTATTGGACGATGGAAAGCTTAGTGAGCACGACGTACACCACCTTGAACACGTGCGAGCGCTACTGGATTTAGATGAAGAGGAGGCAAAGCTAATTGTGCGCTTATTGCAGCATCACCATAAAGGGCTAGACAATTGATTATACGCAGGCTCACACAGCATTTGCGAGGTGAGCGTTCATACGCCCCCCTTGATTCTTAGCGCACATCAGCTTATAACTAGTACCCGTCATTTCCAAAAAGAATTTCTATGTCTGTCAAACACCCTATTATTGCTATAACAGGTTCTTCTGGCGCGGGTACTACCACCACGACCAATGCTATTCGCCATATATTCAGGAACTTAAATGTTAATGCTGCAGTAGTCGGCGGTGATAGCTTCCACCGTTTTACCCGTCCAGAAATGGAAGTGGAAATTCGTAAGGCCCAAGAGCAAGGCAGGCATATCAGCTACTTTGGCCCCAAAGCCAACGACTTCGAGTTACTCGAGACGCTGTTTAGAGAATACGGAAGTTCAGGTACTGGCCAGTTCAGACAATACCTACACACCTTCGATGAAGCTGTACCTTTCAACCAAATGCCAGGTACCTTTACACCGTGGCAAGATTTGCCTAATAACACCGATTTACTGTTTTATGAAGGGTTACACGGCGGCGTTAAAACAGAAGAAAATGACGTTGCAAAACACGTTGATTTACTGGTAGGCATGGTACCCATTGTAAATTTAGAGTGGATCCAAAAAATTGTGCGCGATACCACTGACCGAGGTCATTCCCGAGAAGCGGTAATGAGTAGTATTGTGCGAGGGCTTGATGACTACTTCCACTACATCACGCCGCAATTTTCGCGCACTCATGTTAACTTTCAGCGCGTGCCTACAGTCGATACCTCCAACCCGTTCAGCGCCCGGGAAATTCCAACCCAAGACGAAAGCTTTGTTGTAGTGCGTTTCAGACGGGAAATGAAAACCGTCGATTACCCCTACTTGCTTCAAATGATTGATGGGGCTTTCATGTCTAGGATCAATACCCTTGTTGTGCCCGGCGGAAAAATGGGGCTAGCCATGGAGCTTATCTTAACCCCGCTGCTTGAAGACATTTTGAATAAAAAACGTCGAGCCGGTCATCAGATGGATTGGCTAAATAGCGACGGCTAATTACCCGCTTTTACCTGCATACCCCCTATACGTTTCTTCTATAGGCATGTATTTAAAACCGTAAGTCGTAATACTTTTGAGCCTGCGCCAATCTAGTTTTGTTGAATTCGCTATTTTTCACTAAAGCAGGCCTTAATAATGACCACAATACACAGCCAACAAATTTGGATAAATCAGCAAGACCTTGCCGATACCAAAGTCGTCGAACGGGAATTAAGTACTAGTGACTTACAACCAGACGAGGTATTGCTAGAAACAGACAGCTTTGGCTTTTCTGCCAATAACATTACCTATGCGGCACTCGGCTTTAAAATGGGGTATTGGGGGTTCTTTCCCGCCACAGATAGTCACGACAGCAGCGATACTGGCTTTGGTATTGTGCCTGTATGGGGTTTTGCTACTGTGAAGGCGTCTCGTCATAGCGGAATCAAAGAAGGTGAAAAAGTATTTGGCTATTTGCCCATGGCAAGTCACTGGGTAATAAAAGCCGGTAAAGTTGCACCCCACGGTTTTTCAGATATACACGAAAAGCGCAAAAGTATCAGCCCGGTTTACGACCAATACCTTCGCTGCTTTGCCGACCCCGGCTACGACGCTAGCCGTGAAGCATGGCAACTTAACTTCAGGCCACTTTATATGACGTCGTTCGTTCTGGATGACTTTGTCGCCGAAAAGGCTCGCGATGAAACCTTGTTACTTTCTAGCGCTTCAAGTAAAACAGCGTTAGGAACTGCGCAACTTCTCAAAGATAAAAAAGCGCCACGAAAAGCCAGTTACCGCGTTGTTGGGCTAACCTCAAAAGCGAATGTGGATAAGGTAAAAGCCTCTGAATGCTACGATGCGGTTTATAGCTATGATGACCTATCTGAACTTGGTCACGATTCTCGCTATTGGCTACTCGACTTTGCTGCCAATGGCACGCTTATCAATAACCTCGCTAAACAGCTTGGCGATAACTTAAGCGCAGTAACGCTTATCGGCGCTACCGATTGGAAAGCACAAGAAAAACCCAACCCCAAGCTACTAGATGCAGAGATCTTCTTTGCGCCGGCGCGGGTGAAATTACGTCAAAGCGAATGGGGACACGATGAGTTCTTGACCAAATATGCCAACGCCTGGCAGCGCTTTGCAAGCAAAGTTAGCGATCAGTTTTTCGAGCAGTCTCATTGCGGCACTGAGGCTATAACACAGTTATATTTAGACACGCTTAACGGTTCTGGCCAAGCGAGAGCCCTTAACGTGGCGTCCTTCGATTAACATTGTCTTAATGCCGTTGTAATTGACGTCAAACCACTTGTGAGCACAAGGGCTGACTAACGCTTCAGCCTTTGCCTTCTAAGCGAAGGAGTAAGAACGTGTTTCTTTAGACACTATTTGTAACAAACATACCGCCCCTTTTGCCGCTTTCTCGCTTTTGTATTTCACATCTAGTGGTTATAGTGAAACAAAAGTAAAACTAAAGGTATGACTATGGGTCAGGAAACCTCAAAAATTCTCGTTGTTGATGATGATATGCGCTTACGTAGCCTGTTAGAGCGTTATCTGCTAGAGCAAGGTTATCAAGTGCGCAGCGCGGCAAACGCTGAGCAAATGGACAGATTGCTAGAACGTGAGAATTTTCATCTTATGGTTTTAGACCTTATGCTGCCCGGTGAAGATGGCCTGTCTATTTGTCGGCGCTTGCGCCAGCAAGAAAACGACATGCCTATTATTATGCTTACCGCCAAGGGCGATGAAGTAGACCGCATTATCGGCCTTGAAATGGGCGCAGACGATTACTTACCTAAGCCCTTTAACCCTCGTGAACTGCTGGCGCGCGCTAAAGCGGTGTTGCGCAGACGCAGCAGCGAAGCGCCCGGCGCGCCTTCAAAAGATGTTCAAATAGTCGAATTCGGTGACTATAAGCTTAATTTAGCCACCCGCGAAATGACCGCTGGCGATAAACCGCTAACCCTGACTAGCGGCGAGTTTGCCGTATTAAAATCGCTGGTGACTCACCCCCGCGAGCCGCTTTCGCGAGATAAGCTAATGAACCTAGCTAGAGGCCGTGACTACAGTGCATTAGAGCGAAGCATCGACGTTCAGGTTTCTCGTTTGCGTAGAATGCTAGAAGAAGACCCTGCTAACCCACGCTACATACAAACCGTATGGGGCTTAGGCTATGTCTTCGTTCCAGACGGTGAGCAAGTATAGGTATTTATGCGTGATGCAGCGGGTGTTAAAGGCTTAATTACAACGATAAGCCTTTTTTTTAGAAAAGGCTGTCTTATGACGCAACGAAACGGTGAGCTATGCGTTTAATTCCCAAAAGTGCATTTGGCCAGACCGTTATGCTGATTGGTGTGCTTCTGCTCATTAATCAGATAGTGTCCTACATCTCTGTCACCTATTACTTTATTCAACCTAGTTACCAACAGATCAATAGCCTATTAGCGACGCAAGTTAAGTCAGTATTGGCCAACGACTTACTCGTCACTAACCAAGAAACCCGTGACCGGTATTTTCAAAAAACCCAGGTGCACGTCTTCGATGAAAGTGTTGCTAAACAAAACGGGTTAGAAAGTGCCGTTTACTATGGCTATATATCATCTCAGGTTAGTGAACAACTTAGTCAGTTAGCTGACGTACGCATTAGCACTACCACACAGGCCAGCGACGAAAACGCCCCTTACATTGTGTGGATATCTTTAAACCGATATCCAGATACATGGATTTCAATACCGATTTCAGGGTTAAACGAAGCCAATATTTCACCGCTTACCATGTATTTAATGGTAATTGGTATATTAAGCGTAGCCGGCGGCTGGCTGTTTGTACGACGTATGACCCGCCCCTTATCTGCCCTTCAAAAGGCAGCTATTTCCGTGGGTAAAGGTGAACACCCGGCGCCGCTTCGCGAGCAAGGCAGCACCGAAATGATTCAGGTTACCCGCGCGTTCAACCGCATGAATCAGGGTATTAAGCAGCTAGAGAACGACAGAAACATTATGACGGCGGGTATTTCACACGATTTGCGCACCCCACTTACCCGAATTCGCCTTGCCTCTGAAATGCTGCCTGAAGACCAGGACTGGATAAAAGATGGCATTGTAAACGACATTGAAGACATGAACGCTATCATCGATCAGTTCATTGATTATGCCCGCTATGACACCGAAGAAGTAACCCAAGAAACCGATTTAAACACCATTATTGCTGAGCTTGTTCAAGCAAGGCACCTTGACGACAAGCACCATATTGAGCTGAAACTCAATACTATTCCCCCGTTGCCCTTAAGACGCATTGCAATGAAGCGGGTAATAGATAATCTAATTGAGAATGCATTTAAATATGGGTCTGATGAAATTGCGATTAGCAGCTTTTATAACCGCCATGAGAAACGGGTTTATTGCAAAGTACGTGACTTCGGGCCGGGCATTCCACATGAAGAATTAGCAGGTGTATTCATGCCGTTTGCCCAAGGCGATAAGGCGCGTAATTCGTCCGGGTCTGGGTTAGGGCTTGCCATTATAAGACGTATTATTGAAGCCCACGACGGGGAAGTCACCTTACGCAACCATCCTCAACAAGGCCTTGTCGCTGAGTTTTACCTGCCCTATTTGGCGGAACTACCCGATAAAAAATAAGCCCTGGTCGCCCACTTATTTTAAAACCCCAGCGTTAAGCTGGACTGTTGCGGTACTTAATTTTGCGACTATAACCGTAAGACGCTAACCACAGCAAACACCCGCCAATAGGAATAACCCAAAACGCCGTGGTAAGCGGCGCAAAGTTTGCCCATAATCCAGTAGAAAATGACGCCACCTGTACACCTGTTGAATTGCCAATAATAGCTATACCGGAAAGGACCGGCCCATTATCACTATCGATATTCATTGCTGCAGATAACATTAGCGGGAACAAGCCGCCAAGCCCCAACCCAAGTAAAAGGTTACCCGCGCCTATGCCGTACAAACTAGGCATAAGCTTAAGCGTAAACACACCGGCTAAAGACGCCGTCGCCATTAAAACAATTAAGCGATGCACAGATACAAAGCGCAGTAAAAAAGGAAACGTTAAGCGGCTAATCACCATGCCCGCTGTAAAACAGGCCAATAAGTTACGAGACTGCTCACCGCTAAACCCTAATCCGTTTTGCGCATAGCTAACAAACCAGTTCGCGTTACCAAACTCTACCGCACCGTACCCAAACGCAAGTAGCGCCATAAAAATAAACACGGGCTGCTTGATAATGACGCCAAACGCCAGGGTCTTTTTGGGCGCTTTCGGTTGCCCTTTAAGTACTTTAGCCTGAGAGCGCGCCGCAATATAGGTATAACAAGATAAGATCATCATAACACCGGCGAGTACTTGGATTGGCAAGCGCCAGTTGTGTTCGACAAGATATAACAGCGTTACAAAAAACGAGGCTGCAAAGGTACCTAAGCTAAACATAAAGTCCATTAAGCCCATCATGGTGAATCGCTTTTCAGCGTACATACGTGCGATAAGCGTGTGGCCTATAGTAAAAATAGTTGAACTCACCACACCTATTAATACTGCCAATACTAAAAACCACTGCCATGACGACAACACCGACACTAAAAGCAGTAGCACGGTATTGATGCTTAATAGTGCTGCCAATAAAGGCATGTATTCAAAGCGACTGGCGTACTTCCCTCCAATCACTGCGCCTAACATCATGCCTACTGAAAAAAGAGAGAAAAGCGCGCCACTGATGAGTTCCGACATCTGAAGATCGGCGGCTATATCAGGTAGTAGTATTCCCCATAAAAGAAATAACTTACCTATTAGGAAAAAACCGGCAAAAATGACGATAGTGGCGGGAAGTCGGCTCATTAAAGCTCCATGGTTGATATCGTTGAAGAGACATCTTTTTAATGTTCAAGGGTACACGCACACGCCGTACCCTTTACCATAAAGTGAACCGGCTATTATTACATGATCACTATCTCTACAGATTGCTGATAATCGCACGTAAATGCAAGTGAAAGCGTTTTCCCTTTCTCACTCCAGGTAGCAGGCGCAGGCGCCCCGTCTACCAATACTTTCTGCGGCCTTTCAGTGAGTCCGTGAACCACGTAGGTTATATTTCGCTGCTGCGGCATACCGATATAACTACCTTGACTATCAAGTGTCAGGGTGAGATCAGCGCTCTCATCTACCGATGCGTTAAGCTGCAACGTCGTGTACAAGCCCTTTTCAACAGAGTTAGGGCTTTTGCCGTCATCCTCATAATAGGTGTAAGACGATGAGGTCACCGAATGGTCGTGCCAGTAATGCATTTCTAGCTCCCGAGCATCAAAATGTTCTGTGCGCGAAAGTCCCTCAGACATAGGCATAAAGCTTCCCGCTTTTACCCAAACCGGAAAATTATCCTGAGTTAGTGGGTAATCAACCGTTTTACCTCCTTGATACTTGGCACTTGAGAAAAAGTCGAACCAAATGCCAGGTGGCAACTCAACGGCCCATGTCTGTTGGTTCGGCTGAGTCACAGGTGAAACTAACAGGGCATCGCCCCACATATAGCTTTTTGCGCTTTCGAACCACTTATTTTCATTAAATACCATGGCAAGCGGGCGCATTAACGGCGTGCCGAATAGCGCGTTTTCAAAAGCCAATGAATAGTTATAGGGCAGCATGTCATAGCGAAGCTGAATAAATTCACGCGCAATAGACTTTACTGGGTCGTCGTGAAAAACCGGTTCTGGCGCAATATTATCTTGGGCATGAGGCCTAAATACCGGTGAAAAGGTGCCAAACTGAAGCCAACGCGTGTAAAGTTCTGCGTCAAAGGTGTCGCCTCCTGCAAAACCGCCTAAGTCGGAGTGAGTATAGGCTAAACCAAACACACTCATTTGAAGTGCGAGTTCTACCTGCGGTTTAAGCCCGCCCCAGCTTCGGCTTACATCGCCCGTCCACGGCACCATACCGTAACGCTGGCTGCCCAAAAAGCCTGAACGCATGAGCACGAACGGGCGCGTATCGCTTTGAAGTTCAGTTAAGTTGTTATACACGGTTTTCGCCCACTGATGGCCATAGCCGTTATGCACTTCGGTACCGCTCACCGTCTGATTACCAAGGCCTGCTTCGCTCCAAGCGTGCTGAATATCATCAGGATGAACCTCCGGCTCTCCTAAGTCTCCCCACCAGCCAGCAACGCCTTGTGCGGCTAGCTTTTCATAATATTGCCAAAACCAGTCTTGGCCCGCTTCGCTGAACACATCAACAAGACCAGTATTGCCAAAATAGAAGTCAAAGGTGTACGGCGTACCTTGATCATTTTGAGCAAGGGCGTTATTTTCTACCGCGCTGTCCCACTGCTTTGATGTAGTAAGAATAAATGGCTCGGTAATAAGCACGGTTTTCACGTCTTGCTCTCGAAGCTCGCTAATCATCTTCTCAGGCTCAGGGAACGTGGCAGTGTCCCAACTTAAGTTCCCCATGTGTCCTTTTATGTCTTTGCCAAACCAATATAAATCCAGAACCACTGCATCCACTGGAATATCTTGCTTGTTAAATACATCCACAACATTCATTACTTCATCTTGGGATTTATAGCCAAATCGTGACGCGAAGTTACCTAATAGCCAGCGTGGCGGCAGCGGCTGTTTTCCCGTTATGGCAACCGTAGATTTCACAGTGTCAGACAAGCTTTCACCCAACACCATAATGTAGCTGGCCCGCCCGCCTTTGGCAGAAAACAACAGTTCGTCGGGCGTACTGCTGCCCATATCAAGCTCACCTGATGCCGTGTTATCAAACAGTACACTGTAGTGCTTCGATGACATGACCGCAGACAGACCAAAATACATCTGGTTCGATGACGTGGTGTACCCATAATGCGCTTTGTTATAAAGCGGCATGGCGTTTCCGCGACGATCCATGCCCAATACACGCTGACCACCGCCATAGAGCTTTTCATCATCACTAAGAGCAAACGATAAACTCACGCCGTGGCTATTTATCGAAAGACCGTCCCGCTCTTTGGTAACCACTTCACCGTTAAGCGAATAGCTTATTGCATGACTTTGTTTATCGATACTCGCTGAAGCATTGTCGTAGGTAAGCGTAATGGTATTAGGTGTATCAGATACGTCTACGGTTAGTTCATTAGCCGCCACATGTTCTGGTAACGCCATAGACGGCAGGTTCTCATAGGGTTTACCGCTGTTATCCGTTACGTAAGTGACTTGAAAGCTCTTATTGCCTAATGCTGTTAGCGTAAAATCGTTAGTGTCTGTATCAATGTAAAGCGTGTTGCCCTGTAAAGAAAATTGTTCAACGACGGCCAACGCATTCCCTGATATCAACGCGAGAGCCGGTAACGTAGCCAATAAGCGGCGAGATAGGGTTGCGCTAACTACGGCTGATAAAACTGAACGCTTGTGCTTTTTCGACATACTAAAACCTTTCTTTTCGTTTCAGCATCATGCAATTTCGTCGCACGCTGAAAACCTTATTATGTTAACCAAATGATAACGGCAGGCAGTGTCGACATAAATAAACATACGTATTCATTGTGTGAAAAATGTTAATGCAAAGGTAAGTAGCAATGTTCAGCCATAAAAAAGCCCGCAACACGGTGCGGGCAAAACATCAATCACGTTGAGTGTGATGAACGTTGGGAAGGGGCGAACCGAGTTTTAGTTACCCGGACCGGCTTTAACGATAGCGTCGCTAACGTCGTATTTTTCAAAGTTCTGTTTAAAGTCGTTAACTAAGTTAGCGGCGTATTCGTTGTATTTTTCTTTGTCTGCCCATGTGTTTTGCGGCACAAGCAAATTGCTGTCTACGCCTTCAATGGCGACAGGCACATCAAGGTTTAACGCATCAATGTGCTGAGTTTCAACATCGGCCAAATTACCCGACACAATCGCATCGATAATGGCGCGGGTAGTAGGAATATCAAAACGGCTACCTGTGCCGTAAGGGCCGCCTGTCCAACCGGTATTGACTAAGTAAACCTTAGCGCCAAACGCTTTAACACGCTTAATAAGAAGCTCTGCATACACCCCTGCTGGACGCGGGAAAAAAGGCGCACCAAAACAGGTTGAGAAGGTTGATTCAATATCGCTTGTAGAACCAATTTCAGTAGAGCCTACTTTCGCTGTGTAACCGCTTAGGAAGTGATACGCCGCCGCTTCTTCACTTAATACTGAAACGGGAGGCAATACACCACTTACGTCACAGGTTAAAAATACGACTGAGCGCGGCTCGCCGCCTCTGTTTTCAGCTACGCGCTTTTCAATATGAGAAAGCGGGTAGGCTGCACGCGAGTTTTGCGTTAACGATGTGTCGGTATAGTCTGGCGTGCGTGTCTCGTCTAACACAACGTTTTCTAATATAGTGCCAAACTTAATCGCGTTCCAAATTACCGGCTCGTTCTTTTGAGAAAGGTCAATACATTTAGCGTAGCAACCGCCTTCAATATTAAATACGCTACCAGGTGCCCAGCCATGCTCATCGTCACCAATTAAGAAACGCTTAGGATCAGCTGAAAGTGTGGTTTTACCTGTCCCTGAAAGACCAAAGAACAAGGTCACATCGCCTTCTTCACCCACGTTGGCTGAACAGTGCATAGGTAGCACGTCTTTAGCTGGAAGCAGGAAGTTCTGTACTGAGAACATCGCTTTTTTCATTTCACCCGCGTAACGCATGCCAGCTAGCAAAACACGCTTTTTAGCGAAGTTGATGATAACTGTGCCGTCGCTGTTTGTACCGTCACGTTCTGATTCGCAAGTGAAACCTGGCACGTTTAAGATTTGCCACGGCGTATCGCCTTTAACATTCCATTTTTCAGGAATAATAAATAGATTACGGGCAAAAACGTGCTGCCAAGCGGTTTGCGTTCTTACCTCAAGTGATAACGCATGTTCAGGATCTGAACCTACTTGAAGGTGTGATAAAAAGTGTTCTTGAGTAGAAAGATAAGCCTCCACTCTATCCCACAGCGCGTCGAATTTGTCAGCGTCGAATGGTTTATTTACCTTGCCCCAATCAATATCCTTCTCTGTCGAAGGTTCTTTGACGATAAATCGGTCATTTGGAGAGCGACCGGTACGCTTACCGGTTTCAACAACAAGTGCACCGTTTTTATCGAGAACGCCTTCGCCGCGCAATACAGCGCGTTCGATAAGTTCTGCGTTCGGCAGGTCAGTAAGTGGCGTTACTTTCAGTTCCGTTTGAATTGAGGCTGCTGCGGTCATGGCTGTTACCCTATATGTAATTTTTCAAAAGCACTTTCAAAAAAGTATCACCTCTTTGAGTGTAATGTAAACAAGGCTTGAAGGGCATTTTTAAAACACATACTCACTATTTACTCGTCTACAATTTCATAAATATTGTAAATTAATTACAAGGAAAGCCTTTTCCTTCGTTAAAAATGTAAAATAATGGATTTGTAAGACCGTATTGATCGATGAATTTCAAAATAAAAAGCGGGCAAAAAATTTTAAAAGAAAGAGTGAAAACTTTCAAAAGGAGAAAAAATTAAATAAGGGAGCCCGTGGTGAAAAGTTAAACACTTACTACTGAGTGCTTTTTAACCAGATGTTAAGTGTTAAGCCCATGCTTGAAGCTTTCAATCATAGCAAGGAGAAACAAAAAAGCACCACGTTCAGCGCTATCGCATCCGTTGGTGCTTTTATCTATGACGTAAAGCCGCTACCTTCTTGGCAGGCTTTAACCTATAGAGGTTATTGGTTTGATGACGATACGTCGAAGTTACCGTTATGAATAGCTTCAACGTCGATACTGTCGAAACGGTACTCTGCATGGCAGTACTGACAGTTCATTTTTATCGCCCCTTCTTCGGCAATAATGGCGTGCAGTTCAGATTTTTCCACATGACGCAGCGCTTCTGCGCTTCGCTCTTTAGAACATGAGCACGCAAAGGTTACGTCTTTTGCTGGGTACATTTCCACGTCTTCTTGGTGGTAAAGGCGATACAAAATGTCTTCAACCGACAAAGAAAACATCTCTTCTTTGGTCAGCGTTTCGGTAAGCTTTGAGATGTGAGCAAACTCATTGGCTTGCGATACATCCGTGGCGCTTGCATCGGTAGGTAGAACTTGTAGCAACACGCCCGACGCTTTAGCATTTTTAGGGTCGCTCATATCTGTTATTAGGTGAACACTGGTTGCTAGCTGTTCTGACTGTGCAAAGTAACCTTCGATACACTCAGCTAAAGATGGCTTATCTAATGCCACAACGCCCTGATAGCGCTCGCCTTCATCTGGGGTAATGGTGATAACCAAAACGGCTTGGGTCAATAGCTCAGAAAACGTGTCAGGTAGGGTTTCAAGTGTTTCGTCCCAACGTGCTACACCGCGCAGTGTTTGCTCGTGAGTGGCATTTAACACTGCATAACTTACCGGGCCTTTGCTTTGAATTTGAAGTGAAATCTCACCTTTAAATTTAAGCGTTGCCGTTAACAGTGACGTCGCTGCCGCCATTTCACTCAGTAACGTTTGAATTTGCACAGGGTATTCATAGCTGTGCACAATGTTCTTTAAGCTCTCATCTAGGCGAACTAATTCGCCGCGAACGTTAGCTTGTGTAAATAAGAAGCGGTGTAATTTATCGAAATCACTCATAAATAATCCTGTTGCGCAGCTCACTATTGCTGCTTAAATTTAATAATCTGTCGTCGCTGCTTTTTATCAGGTCTATGATCTGGTTTAGGGCTGTGAAATGCGCTCAATTTACGGGCAGCTTGGTTTTCTTCACGTTTTGTTACACTTTCAGCCGTTTCTTCGAAAAGTGCTTGTGCCAAAGGCGCACTCAAGCGCTTGTCACTTAAGCCTAGCACCTTTATTTCACGATTATCCCACCCTGCGGGAACTTTAATCATGGCACCAAGCTCTACATGTTTACCAGGCTTGGTTCGCTGCCCGTTGTACTGGACCTTTCCCGACTGCACCATGTCTCTAGCAATGGCTCGGGTTTTAAAAAACCTTGCAGCCCATAGCCACTTGTCCAGCCTGACGTTTTGTGTTGTATTGTTGCTTTCCGATTGGCTCATGTAATAATTTCGTAATGGTGTAGCTTTAGTGTTGTGACCCTCACCTTTACTAGGCTATTATGGGTTTGCTAAAGCACGGTTAACCAAAAATTCACTATATTATAATAAAGCAGTACCATCAGTGGCAGCATGACATTTAATAGACCCAACCCACAACCTCTGGTTGTTTATCTAAGCCAGCATCAAAAACAGCTACATACCATCGTAGTGGTTCTGCTTAGCCTGTATTTAATTGCATTCGCTGCCAAATTTGTGTGGCGAATTATACCCGAACCTCAGCTATCTGCGACACCCACAATAAGCCGTGCTCCAGTTATTTCTTCGTCATCAGGCAAAAGTGGGGTCAACATTGCCAAAATACAACAGCTGAATTTATTTGGTAATGCGGCAGCAAAGCCAGCCGAGCCCGTAGCGGAGGTGACTGACGCACCAGAAACACGCTTAAACTTAACGCTAACAGGGGTGGTGGCAAGTTCAGACCAAGAAGCAGGCACCGCTATTATAGAAAACCGCGGCAGCCAAGCGGTATACGGTTTAGGCGAAAAAATTGAGGGCACCAACGCCACGTTGCAAAAGGTGTATAACGACCGTGTAATCATTAAAAATGGGGTGAGAAACGAAACCCTAATGTTAGACGGCATTGATTATGACGAAGCCAACAGGCGCCGTGAAATGCAGGCAAGACAGCGCCCTGCACCTCAAGAAGATGAATATGAAGACGATACCGTTGAACTAAGCGAAGAAGCGATAGAGGCCACTGCGGCACTAAGAGAACGCCCAGCAAGCTTTACTGACTTTATTTCAATATCGCCAAAAACAGAAGAAGGCCAACTTATTGGTTACCAGGTGAGCCCAGGAAAAGAGCCTGAACTGTTTAAATCGGCAGGTCTTGAAGCTGGCGATGTCATTACACAAATTAACGGGCTAGACCTTACCGACTTGCAGCAATCGCAAGAGGCACTGTCTGAGCTACGCAATGCACAAAATATAGAATTAACGATTATTCGAGATGGCAGTTTAACCACGCTATACCTAGATTTACCCGAGGCGTAACAACAACTAAAACGGTAACGGCTCATTTGTCATCAGGTAGGCATTAAAAATTGCAACGCAAACCAGCCATCGACAAGTTAGGAAATGAAGGAAGTTAGAATGAAAAGGCGCACTAGCCAAAAACTATTATCTCGCTTAGGCACAGCAATGTGTACAGCGCTTCTGTGTTTCTCGGTGACCGCTGCTGAGTACATGCCTAATTTCAAAGATACTGACATCAATGAATTCATCAATATCGTTGGTAAAAATCTTGAGCGCACTATTATTGTGGACCCCAACGTACGCGGCAAAATTAGCGTACGCAGCTACGATATGCTCAATGAAGATCAGTACTACCAGTTTTTCCTGAACGTATTACAAGTGTATGATTTTGCCGTTGTAGAAATGCCTAGCGGAATTTTAAAAGTCGTTCGCTCAAAAGACGCAAAGACATCGAATATCCCGGTTGTTGAAGGCGCGCAGCAAGACGGCGATGAGTTTATTACCCGCGTTGTGCCTGTTTATAACGTACCGGTGCGCGAACTTGCGCCTATATTGCGCCAGCTTAATGACCAAGCGGGCGGCGGTAACGTGGTTAGCCACGATCCATCAAACGTGATGATGCTAACGGGCCGTGCTGCGGTGGTTAATCGTCTTGTTGAAATCATTGAGCGCGTAGACCGCGCTGGTGACGAAGAAGTAGAGATTGTTAAGCTTCGTTATGCTTCAGCTTCTGAGATGGTACGTATTATTGAAAGTATCAACAAATCACAAGGTAAAGCCAATACAGGCGCTAAATCTGAACCTCGCGTTGTAGCAGACGACAGAACGAACTCTGTGATCGTAAGCGGCGACATTAAAGCGCGTCAGCGTCTTATCAATCTTATTCAACGCATGGACCAAGAGCTGGAGTCCAATGGCAACACTCGCGTACTGTTTCTTAATTACGCTAAGGCAGAAGATTTAGTCAAAGTTCTGCAAGGCGTATCGGCCAGTATCCAAGCAGAAGAGCAAGGCAGCGGCGCCACATCGCGCAGAGCAAGCTCAAACCGCGAAATTAGCATCGACGCACACGAAGATTCTAACGCCATCGTTATAACTGCAGAGCCAGACATGATGCGCTCGCTAGAAGAAGTGGTGCGTCAACTGGATATTCGCCGTGCACAGGTACAAGTTGAAGCCATTATCGTTGAAGTTTTTGAAGGCGACGGCAACACATTAGGTGTGCAATGGGTGTCAGAAGAGGGCGGTGGTACACAGTTCAATAATGGTGTTATAGGCGTCGGTTCATTAGCTGTGGCACTACGACAGGCCGAAGATAGAGAGACCACGCAAACCAACATCACTGCCAACGGTGAAGTGGTAGAAACAACGGACACGATAGAAGGCGACTTCACTGCTCTTGCAAGCTTACTTGGCGGTGCAAACGGCCTGATTGCTGGCGTTATCGAAAATGGCTGGGGCGCAGTGGTACAAGCGGTAAGCACTGATACCAATTCAAATATTCTTGCCACACCTCACCTAACTACCATGGATAACGAAGAAGCGTTTTTCATTGTTGGTCAAGAGGTACCTATTATTACCGGTACGACAACCGGCTCGAACAACTCTAACCCGTTCCAAACGGTGGATCGTCAAGAAGTGGGTATTAAACTTAAAGTTACGCCGCAAATTAACGAAGGCGATGCCGTTCAGCTTCTTATTGAACAAGAAGTGTCTAGCGTTAGCGGTGCGACATCAGTAGACATCTCTATCAACAAGCGCGAAATCAAAACCACAGTGATTGTTGACGATGGTGGTACTATCGTACTAGGCGGCTTGATTGACGAAGACGTACAAGAAAGTGTGTCTAAAGTGCCACTTTTAGGCGATATCCCTGTTCTTGGTCATCTTTTCAAGACGACGTCTACAAGCAAACGTAAGCGCAACTTAATGGTGTTCTTAAAGCCAACTATTGTACGTGACGGTGCAACCATGAATGCCATTAGCCATCGTAAATATAACTACATTCGCGCACTCCAGCTTAAACGTCAGCAAGAGGGTGTATCGTTAATGCCGTCAGCTGAAACGCCAAGCATGCCGCAGTGGGACGATGCATTAGCCCTTCCACCGTCGTTTGAAGAGTACCTGACTGAGAAAGAGAAGCAAAAAGAAGGTAACGAGTAGTATGGCGGATGAACAACTTACTCAAGCACTAGAGGCCCAAGAAGAAGCCCTAGAAGCCATGGGTGATGACGCCGGCGTACCTGAAGCAGAGGCCGGCCCTAAGCAGCTCTCTTTTAGCTTTGCTAAGCGCAACCAGGTGCTGCTTGAAACCAACGAAACGCCAGCGGTGCTGTATTTTACAGAAAACACGCCGTTTGACGTGTTTGCAGAAGTGCGTCGCTTCTACGGCGAGCCTTTTGTACCGAAAACTATACCCGCTGACGAATTTGAAAACTTACTGACTAGTGCGTTTCAGCGCGATAGTTCTGCAGCGAAGCAGTTAATGGAAGACTTAGGCAACGAAAGCGACTTATTCGCCCTTGCAGAAGACTTACCCGACACTGAAGACCTGCTAGATAGCGAAGACGACGCCCCTATTATCAAGCTTATTAACGCCATGCTAGGTGAGGCAATTAAAGAAGGCGCGTCAGATATTCATATCGAAACGTTTGAAAACCAGCTTGTGGTTCGCTTTCGGGTAGACGGTGTGTTGCGGGAAATTTTGCGCCCCAATCGCAAGCTTAGCTCTATGCTGGTATCGCGTATAAAAGTAATGGCCAAGCTAGATATTGCAGAAAAACGCGTCCCCCAGGATGGCCGTATTACGCTGCGTATTGCCGGGCGAGCGGTAGACGTTCGTGTTTCGACGATGCCCTCTAGCCACGGCGAGCGAGTGGTACTGCGTCTTTTAGACAAAAACAACGCCCGCTTGAACCTAGAAGATTTGGGCATGACGCTGCAAAACCGTAACCATTTCTCGACGTTAATACGAAAACCACACGGTATTATTTTGGTTACTGGCCCTACCGGTTCCGGTAAAAGTACCACCTTGTACGCAGGGCTTACCGAGATAAACTCCCGCGATAGGAATATTTTAACGGTAGAAGATCCTATCGAATTCGACCTGCCAGGCATCGGACAAACGCAGGTTAACCCCCGTGTAGACATGACCTTTGCACGAGGCCTTCGCGCAATTTTGCGTCAAGACCCCGATGTTGTCATGGTCGGTGAGATTCGTGATATCGAGACTGCGCAAATTGCCGTTCAGGCCAGTTTAACCGGTCACTTAGTGCTTTCTACCCTGCATACTAACACCGCCGCTGGCGCCATTACTCGCTTAGAAGACATGGGCATAGAGCCTTTCCTTTTATCTTCCAGTTTATTGGCAGTACTGTCACAGCGACTCGTTCGTACGCTATGCCCAGACTGTAAAAAGCCGCATACGCCGGATGCGTCTGAACTTGAAATATTAGGCCAAGGGGCCACCAGCAGCACCACAATTTACAAACCTCACGGCTGTGCAGCGTGTAACCAGACCGGCTATCGCGGGCGTACGGGTATTCACGAATTGCTTTTAGTTGATGAAAAAGTGCGTGAAATGATGCACGAAGGTGTCGGCGAACAAGCCATTGAGCGCTACATCAGAACCTCTACCCCAAGCATCCGTGAAGATGGCTGTAGTAAAGTGCTTATCGGTGAAACCTCTCTTGAAGAAGTGCTTCGAGTAACGAGGGAAGACTAGATGGCGGCGTTCGCTTATAAAGCGGTTAATGCCCGCGGTAAGAACACAAATGGCGTGCTTGAAGGCGATAATGCCCGTCAGGTGCGCCAACAGCTGCGCGAAAAGGGCTTAATTCCTTTGGAAGTAGAGCAAGTTGCCGAGCGCACACAAAACGAAGGCAAAGGGCTTTCATTTTCACTGTTTAAACCACGCATTTCAGCCTCCGATTTAGCGCTACTTACACGGCAAATGGCTACCCTTGTAGAGTCGGCCCTTCCGGTTGAAGAAGCCTTGCTTGCCGTTGCGGAACAATGCGAAAAGTCCCGCCAGAAAAACATGATGATGGCAGTACGCAGTAAAGTCGTGGAAGGTCACGGGCTTGCTGATGCCCTAGGACAGTTTCCCAGTGTGTTTGACGAGTTATACCGCGCCATGGTGGCGGCAGGTGAAAAGTCAGGCCACCTTGATACCGTGCTTAACCGCTTAGCCGACTATACCGAGCGCAGGCAGCAAACCCGAAGCCAAATTACTCAGGCGATGATTTATCCATCGTTAATGCTGTTTTTTGCAATGGGTATCGTACTGCTGCTTTTAACCGTGGTAGTACCAAAAATTGTGGGGCAATTCGACCACATGGGGCAAGACCTTCCGGGTATTACCCAATTCCTTATTTCAGTGAGCACTTGGCTTCAAAACTACGGGTTGTTCATGCTAATCGGCATAGGCGTGCTTATAGTTATTATACAGCGCGTATTGCAGCAAAAGCATATGAAGCTGCGCTATCACAAAGCGCTTTTAACCTTACCTTTGATAGGCCGCGTGTCGCGCGGTCTAAACACGGCCCGCTTTGCACGTACGTTAAGTATATTAAGTGCCAGCGCAGTGCCGCTACTTGAAGCTATGCGTATTTCAGGCGATGTCCTTGAAAATCAGCATATTAAAAATCAAGTAGCCGACGCCGCTATTAACGTTAAAGAAGGTAGCAGTTTGCGGGCTGCGCTGGATAACACGAAAATGTTTCCACCTATGATGATGCATATGATTGCGTCAGGTGAAAAGTCGGGCGAATTACAGCAAATGCTAGCTCGCGCCGCAGATAATCAAGATAGGGAATTTGAAGCGCTTATTGGTGTCTCACTTAAGGTATTTGAACCCTTACTTATTGTATCGATGGCGGGCATTGTTCTGTTTATCGTTATGGCAATATTGCAACCAATCTTAGCATTGAACAACATGGTGAATATTTAATGAAAACACTTAATCGCAGTTCTGGTTTCAGTTTGATTGAAGTCATGGTCGTACTTCTAATCATCGGTATTATGGCCTCTATGGTTGCACCGCAAATCTTGGGTAACCAAGAAGAAGCGCAGCTTAAAAAAGCCGCTGTTGATATACAGCAAATGGAAAGTGCGCTTGAAATGTACAAGCTTCGCAACAACCGCTTCCCAACCACTGAGCAAGGCTTAGACGCCCTGGTAACCGCACCTACCATCGACCCAATTCCACGCAACTACCCTGAAGGCGGCTTTATCAAGCGTTTACCTGAAGATCCGTGGGGCAACCCTTACGCGCTAATTAGCCCGGGAGAGCTTGGCGTAGTCGATATTTTCTCAAACGGTCCAGACGGTGAGCCAGGCACTGATGATGATATTGGTAACTGGAATATCAACGAGTATTTGAACTAACTCTTATGCAAAGCAGCGGCAGTACCTACAAACACAATATAGGCTTCACCCTTTTAGAAGTCATGTTAGTACTGCTACTAATGGGTCTAGCCGCTGGCTACGTCATGTTTAACGCTTTTGGGGCGAGTAAGTCTGACTTACTTAAATCACAAGCCCAGCGCCTGCAGGTCATTGTTGACATGGCCAGTGACTTCGCAGTGTTAAATCAGCAGCAGCTTGGTGTACGCTTTGAAGCGGACAAAAATGAGTATTATTTTGTTTATTTAGACGACGATGACCAGTGGCAGCGCATAGAAGGTGAAAAGACCTATGAGCCCTACACCTTGCCCGAGCCCTTCACCTTCACCTTAAACCTTGATGACTTGCCGTGGGACGTTGAAGACCGACTGTTTGACCGTGAGTTGTTTGACGAGAATTTAAGCGTGTCTGACGAAGGCGTTGAGATAGGCAACGAAGAAGAAAAGAAGCTTCCTCCCCCACAAATTCTCATTATGTCGAGCGGCGAAATTACCCCTTTTACGCTGTCGTTTAACTATGAAGGTGATGATGGCGACGACCCCGTCTATTATAGCCTTCAAAACCAAGATCTACCGCCTTTAGTGCTTGAAGGGCCGCTGGAGCGTCCGTTATGAAGGCATCCATCTCTAAGCGCAAAGCAGCTGCAAAGACACCGTTGACAAGGTCGTTTTTCAAACCTGCACTGGATAAAAGCAGCAATTTACCCTATGCCCCGCGCTACCAAACTGGCTTAACCCTGCTTGAAGTGATGGTGGCGCTACTTATTTTTGCGCTTACCGGCACCGCCGTACTCAAAGCGGCAGGCGAGCATTTATCCAGTGTTGGGCAGATAGAGTCGGTGACCTTCGCCAACTGGGTGGCAAGCAACCGCTTAAACCAACTTCAGCTAGATACTACGTGGCCGCCTAAGAACAATTTGAAAGGTACCATGG
This sequence comes from Alteromonas sp. G5_S2_22_S1, assembly GCF_054968525.1. Taxonomy (NCBI): domain Bacteria; kingdom Pseudomonadati; phylum Pseudomonadota; class Gammaproteobacteria; order Alteromonadales; family Alteromonadaceae; genus Alteromonas; species Alteromonas sp. G5_S2_22_S1. The sequence goes on from NZ_JBQKUJ010000007.1 coordinate 48,356, forward strand.
AGATGGCCGATCGCACCTGGTACTGGCAACAAACCGTCACTAAAACCAATGACAATGATTTACGGTCTGTCACCGTTTCTGTCGGCGAAGACGACAGCTACGACAGCTCCGTAACGTCTGTGACTACCTTTGTCGCAAAGCCGACGGCGGGAAATTAGTATGCAGCGCGGTTTTACGCTTATTGAAATACTGATAGCCATGGCCATTTTCACCCTCATCGGCTTGGCATCAACAGGTTTACTCACCACGGTTATCGACAGTAACGATATTTCAGAAGAGCGCTTTGCAAAGCTTCAACTATTACAGCGCGCCATGATCACCATTGAACGAGACCTTCAACAAGCAGTGCCTCGCGCAGTAAGAGTTAACGGTGAAAAACAAGAAGTGGTAATGGCGGGCGGCGAAACAGACGACAGCGATGATGATGGCATTGGCTTTGTGCGCGGAGGCTGGCACAACCCTCAGCTAATGCTCCCAAGAAGTACCTTACAGTACGTCGCTTACCGCTTGAAAGAGAACAAGCTAGAGCGTTTATACAGTAACTATGTTGACAATGTTATTGGCTACGAGCCCAAAGTACGGGTGCTGCTAGAAGACGTAGAAAGTTTAAAAGTGGAGTTTCTTGCCACCTCGAACAGCAGTTCATTAGATGAGGATGACGATATCTCTTGGAGTGAGAGCTACAAGGGTTCAACACTTCCTCGCGCCGTAGCGGTGGAGTTTGTTAGCAAGGACTTTGGCAAAATTCGCAGGGAATTCACCTTAACAACGGGTGAATCATCATGAGCATAACAAACAATAACACGCCGCTAAAAAAGTACAGACAAGCGAGCTCAGCTATTGCAAAGCCGCAACTTGGCAATGCACCGGGCAAGCAGCAGGGTGTGGCGCTAATGATCGTTTTGATGATTGTGGCGCTAGTTGCCGTGCTGGCTACCGAAATGGGCACGCGGCTACAGCTTCAAGTTCAGCGCACCATGAACTTAAAAGACAATAATCAAGCCTACTGGTATGCCATGGGAGCAGAAGCGTTTGCAAGAAAGTCCATTCAATCTCTTGTTGAAGAAAGCCCTGAGGTCATTTCTATTGATCAACCTTGGGCGCAAGAATTTAGCTATCCGTTAGAAAACGGCGGCCTAACGGCAAACTTAGAAGACCTACAGGCCTGTTTTAATCTTAACGCTATCACATCGGGTAGCGCTTCGAATAACGCAAATAGCGCCTCGAGCAATACCACTGAGGCTATGGAAGCCTTTCACACTATGCTGCTATCACTTAGTGTTGATGGACTAGATAACTACACCGCTGACACGCTACGCGACAGTCTTGCCGACTGGGTGGATGACGACGACAACATGCGACCGTATGGGGCAGAAGACAGCGAGTATGAATCGAGAGAATTTCCATACCTTGCAGCTAACGGACCACTGGCATCAAAAAGTGAATTGCGTATTATTAACGGAGTGTCACCAGAATGGCTAAACGCATTACTGCCTTTAGTGTGTGTGATCCCAGATTACAGTGAGTTAAAAATTAACGTTAACACGTTAGAAGAAGAGGATGCACCGCTGCTGGCAGGGTTAACAGGGCTTGATATTCAACAAGCTGCAAGTTTGCTAAGCAGTCGCCCACAAAATGGGTGGGACGATACCAACGCGTTTTTAAGCGAACCGTCTATTCAGGCACTGAATTTAACAAGCTCTCGACAAGACTGGTTTTCAGTTAAAACTGAATATTTTATGTTGCATACAAAAACACAATACAACAAAGCAACCTTTAAGCTTTCCACCGTGTTTCACGCTAGCGCCGATAGCGGCGTTAATGTTGTGAATCGCGAGTTTGGGGGAACCTATTAATGGAACAATTATTGGTGCGTTTAGGCGCCAACTACACCGATCCGATAAGCTGGCTGGTTTATTCAAAAACAGAAGATGAAATTATTGCTTCTGGTGAATTGCCAAGTGCAGAAGACTTATCTACGCTAACCGAACGCGCAGGCCAGCGAAGCGTTATTGCTTTAGCCCCTAGCAGTGACATATTGCTCAAATGGGTAGAGCTACCGCCTAAAGCGGGTCGCAAGATAATCAGCGCTATCCCGTTTATGCTTGAAGACGAGTTGGCTACCGACATTAGCCAACAGTTCTTTGCCATTGGCCCTAAGCGTGGCGATGAGCAAGCGGTGGCGATAGTCAGTCACGAAAAGATGCTTCAATGGCAAGCTTGGTTAAGCGAAGCTGGTCTTTTCTGCGACACCATTATTCCTGACGTTCTCGCCGTTCCTGCAACGCCTAATGGCTGGTCGGTGCTCACAATAGGCGAGCAGTTACTGGTTCGCCAAGATGAGTTTAAAGGCGTTCAGGGCGAGCAAGCGTGGTTACTACCAACCCTTGTGCACTTCACTGCGCAGCAGGAAGCCCCGGTGACTATCACAAACTACGCGGGTATCGATTTAAGTAGCTTGCCCAATATCGAAGAAGCACAGGCACCACTTGAATTGCCCATGCAAGTATTGGCTAAAGAAGCCATGCAAAGCAGCTTTAACTTATGCCAAGGCGAGTACAAACTTAAACGCAAACGCAGCGGTGTGCTAAGCCAGTGGCGTGTAGCCGCTGTGCTCGCGGTACTTGCACTGTGTACCAGTCTTATTGATAAGGGCGTTACCCTTTATCAGCTAAAATCGGAAAACCAAGCGCTTAGCAGTGAAATAAATGCTGCGGTAAAAGCAGGCTTCCCCAATATTGGCACTTATCGCAACGTTCGATTAAAGCTACAAAGTGAGCTTGCAAAGCTAGAGCAGGGCGGCGGTGATGCCTCTATGCTTATTATGCTAGATCAGCTTGCGCCAGCATTCACAGCAACAGACGTTAAGCCTCAAACCTTGCGCTTCGACGCCTCGCGCACTGAAATTCGCATTCAGGCACAAGGTAAAAACTTTGAAGCGTTAGAGCAGTTTAAACGCAGCGCCGAAAACGCGGGTTTTGTGGTTGAACAAGGTGCTATCAATAACCGTGACAACGGCGTTGTAGGTACAGTGTCAGTAAGGAGTACGTCGTGAACGCACTTTTAGAAAAATACAAAGCCCTCACTGAACGTGAGCAAAAACTGGTGCTTATTTCCGCTGTTATGATTGCGATTGCGCTGTTCTATTTTGCTGTTTGGTCGCCACTTAATACTGCTTTAGACAAACAGAAGCAGCTGCTTGATAACCAGCAGTCGCTTTTAGTTTGGGTAAAAGACAGCGGTGCACGCGCACAGCAATTACGCCGCAGCACGGGCAGTAAACGCGCCTTTTCTGGCTCTTTACCCCAAGCGGTAAACCGCACTACCGCTCAGCACGACATTGCTATTTCACGCATGCAGCCTCAGGGTGATGAGCTTCAAGTGTGGGTAGATCAAGCGCCTTTTAACGCGGTTTTAGACTGGCTAAAAGCCATGGAAAACATGGGCGTAGTTATTCTTCAAGCCGATATTGCCGAAGCAGATGCCCCAGGCTATATCAAAATTCGCCGACTACAGTTAGGTAAAGCATGAAGTCGAAAGTTAGTTGGATAATAGGCGGCATTCTCGCCTTTTTATTGTTTGCCATCGCATACATGCCTGCAGTACAAGTGATTGGCCGACTGTCGCTGCCAAATAATGTTTCTATCAGCGGGGTCAGCGGCAGCTTATTTTCGGGTAAAGCGCAGACGGTGGTAGTGAATAGCCTTCCAATTAATAACGTAAAATGGGAGCTTAATCCGCTACACCTGTTACTGGGTAAAGTTAAGCTTGACCTCAAAGCAGGTAACATTCGCGATAAAAACGACATTGCCTTTGAAGGGCCTGTTACCACCGGGCTTTTTAGCCAAAATACGGTTAATACTGAAAACTTTACCCTTTACCTTCCTGTAGACAGAGTGCTTGCGCAGGTTCGCTTACCTCTGCCCGTTAACGCAGGCGGGCGCTTTAAGGTCTCGCTTAATGACCTAACCTTTGGTCCAGCGTGTGAGTCGCTTGATGGTACGGGAGATTGGCTTAATGCAACGGTAGCAGGTACCCAAGGGCCCATTGATTTCGGCACCTACTCTGCGACACTTCGTTGTGAAGGTGAAGATATTGGCATAATGGTGAACGAGCCTAACTTGCTTAGCTTATCTATGGATGCGGTTATACCGACAAACATGAAAAACATTCGAGTAAGCGGTAAATTTAAGCCTGATGCGAGCTTGCCCAATGAAGTACATCAAGCGGCACGCTTATTTGGCGCACCGGACAATAGCGGCTATATTGCTATTAAGCTTTAATTGGTAAAACACGTCAGTAATTACAACATAATGCGGACCCTGAGCCCAAACGATCAGGGTCAACTGGAATACACTCAACAAAGGATTGTACAATGAACAAACCTCTTTTAGCCGGCGCAGGTATTACTTTAGTTGCGCTTGGTGTTGCCCCTTACTTTATTGGCTCTAGTGTTGAAGATAATATCAACGCAGCAGTAAACGAATTGAATGAACAAGCCGTCTACTCGGCCGAAGTACTTTCGTACGACAAAGGCTGGTTTTCGACAACAGCAGAAATCAAACTTGCTGTCGACTTTCAAGCGCTAGTCAATGCACAAAATGTCGATGCAGCTGAAATGCCTATTGAAGAAAACCCTAGCGTTACCGCTACCTTGGTTGCTCATCACGGCCCTGTATATTTTGGCGACGGTGTAGGATTAGGCCGCGTTCACTACACGGTGTTTATTGATGGCGACAAATTAAGAGAGTACGTTCAATGGGATGCGCAACAACCCATTTATCACAATGAAGGCGTGGTTGGTTTATTTGGTGGTCTCAGCTACGCAGATGTTATTCCAGCCCTTAGCGCAACCAATGAGGAAGAAGGTTTCACCCTGCTTTTCTCTGGCTATAAGGGTGAAGCTGCACCTGATGGCGACCAGACGTTATATACGTCTTTTGGTGAATCGCTAAGCATCAACGCTGATGAGTTCTCGATGAAATTATCCAATTTATCCATAGATGTAAGCTATGACGGCAGTATGGTAGAGGCCTTCAAGGGCGACCTGTTTGAATCGAAAGTCAAAGCACTTATCGAAAATATGGAAGTTACCGGCCTTGAAGCAGGAGAAACGGTAAAGCTTGAGAATATTGCCCTTGTAACAGACACCGAAATTGATGAAGACAGCAACACAGCCAATGTTTACGTGGAATACGCTATTGATAAGGTAACGGGGCCCGACCTTGAAGCCTCTGACATGGTGTTAGGTGTTGCCCTAAATAACTTAGACGTTGATTTCATCAAAGCTTACCAAGATTTTAGCAATACATCACTGCTCGTGCCCTCAGAAGAAGTCCCCGCCAAAATGATGGAATTTATTGAGGCTAACTTGCTTACTCAGCTTAAAGCAGAGCCTGAGCTTAACATTACCAAGCTTAAAGCAACCTTACCTGAAGGCTCGTTTAACGCCTACGCAAATACCAAGTTAGTTGGTATTGATGCGCTGCCAGGTACGATGGAAGATGTGGCTTATTGGGTAACACACTTACTGGCCGATGCACAAGTAACCGCCGACAAAGCCTTTGCGCAAAGCGTAGCGTCTGGCTACATGATGGGGCAGTTAATGGCAACGCCGCAAGCGCAAAATATGTCGGCAGAAGAGCTTGAAGCCGCTGTCGAGCAGCAAACCCCAATGGTTTTAAGCACCTTTGCTCAGCAAGGCTTGATAAAAGAAACCGAGAATGGTTACGAGACAAAATTAGTGCTTAAAGATGGCAAAGCCAGCGTTAACGGTACGCCTATTCCGCTACCATTTGCGCCTCAATAGCAAGTAACAACACAAAAGGCGCCAGACATGTGCAGTGTCACCCAATACAGCTAGCGCCAAATTCTAGCTTATTTAGCCTAAATAAAAAAACGGGCACGTAATACGTGCCCGTTTTTAATTCACGATATTAAATAGCTAATGACTATTCAGCAGCCTTCTCCGCTACCATAATGGTTTTAATGTTTACGAATTCACGCATACCATATCCACCGTGCTCACGACCATAGCCGCTATCTTTTACGCCACCAAAGGGTAGGTTAGGCTGGGCTAACGAGTAGCCGTTGATATTTACCATGCCCGTATCGAACTCGTCTTTAGCAAGTTCTACCGCTTTGTCAGTATCTGTACTAAAAATACCGCCGCCTAAACCATAGCGAGAGTCGTTCGCTACCTCCATGGCTTGCTTATCATCACGTGCGCGTATTAATGAGGCTACGGGACCGAAAAGTTCGTCATCGTATGCAGGCATACCAGAGGAGACGTCTTCAAGTACCGTTACCGGGTAGAAGTACCCATCCGAATCTGGGATCTCGCCACCTAACGTTAACGATGCACCGGCATCTAGCGACTTTTTCACTTGCTCATGAAGCTCATCACGTAAATCTTCTCTCGCCATTGGACCTAAGTCGGTATTCTCATCGGTGGGGTCGCCCACTTTAAGCTTTTTACACTTCGCGACGAATTTATCTCTAAATTCATCATATACGCTATCGACTACAACAAAGCGCTTCGCAGCAACACAAGTTTCGCCGTTATTGATCACACGACCTTGGATACACATCTCTACCGCATTATCGATATCTGCATCTTCAAGTACCACAAAGGCGTCGTTACTACCTAACTCCATTACGGTTTTCTTCGATAAACTGGCGGCTTCTTTTGCTACCTGTTTACCAACTTCATCACTACCGGTAAAAGTTACGCCACGAACATATTTGTGTTTTATTAAGTCACTGGCCGTACTGCCGTCTATAAGCAGCGACTGATAAACATTTTTCGGGAAACCCGCATCTTCATACATTTGTTGAATAGCCTGGGCCATACCAAATACATTCTGCGCGTGTTTAAGTACCGTTGTGTTACCCGCCATAATGTTCGACACACTGTAGCGAATAACTTGGTATAGCGGGAAATTCCAAGGCTGAATACCTAAGATAACGCCAATGGGTTGATAGGTAATAATAGCGCGACCACCTTCGAAGATACGGTGCTCATCTTCTAGCATTGATGCACCATGCTCGGCGGTATAACGACATATTTGTGCACATAATTGCACTTCTTGCTTACCCTGCGCCGTTACTTTCCCCATTTCTCGGGTCATTAAGCTTGCAAGGTCATCAATGCGTTCTTCCATTAAGTCAGCAAGGTTGTTTAGCAAATCGGCGCGGGTTTCAAATGATGTACGGCGCCAGTTCAAGTAAGCTTCTTGTGAACGTGTTACGGCTTGCTCTGCGTCCTCAGCTGACATCAAATGATAATGATCGATCTTTTCACCTGTAGCAGGGTTGTAGGTATTGATTGTCTCACTCATTGTCACTCTCCTTAATCCGTTTGGTCTAAAGATGGTGCAACTAAAAAGCCAAGGTGCCACAAAAGTTTTTAGTCAATATTTTCAATGGGTTAAGATTAAAAGCAAGTGTAACGCGTAAAAGATAAAGTAAAACTAATTGGAAAAGATTCCCTAACGCAGTAAAGATTTCAGAGCGAGTGCTCAGTATTTGAGGCTGATCACAATGTATTGCTTAAACCCAAGAAAAACTCACCATTATCGAAGATGTTAGTGAGTTTTCGGTGAATTCCAGCCTTTTTACTGTATCTAAAAGAAGTAACCCAGATTTACAATATTTTTATGAAAGGGAGGTTAGTCGGTATAAAGATCGGGAAAGTGGAACTTCGCCATAGCGAGGGTTAACGCGACTTCATAGACGCTTTGTCGCGTGGCGTGATTTAAGGTGAGAAGACCTATAGCTCCGCCTTTTTGTTTCACGTTGACCGTATCGAAAAGCTTATCCATTACTGCCCCTAGCTCTTCACCGCGCTGCAATGCCTGATACACACTAACGGGGATAGGCAGGCTGGCGCTTCTTGAAACCGACCAATGCCCCTCGTGATATATCGCTACATAAGCAAACGTTGCAGGGCCATCTTCGAAAACGTCGACACCGCCTTCAATCGCCACGTACCAAGCATCGGTTAACCCGCCTTGATGGTGTGCAAGCATGGCTTTAATACGATTGATGGCACCTAGGCGGGTTTCATCTTCATTCATAGGCTGGTCAGGTACGCCACTTGGCACTGCCACACCTTGTGCATCAAAATCATGCTCTAACGTGTCAGATAGAGTGTTGAGTGCCGCATTCACTTTTACCGGGTTTATCGACCCAACGTAAATTGTATCTGAGACCATTGGCTTTCGTCCTTCAAAAACGTGTTTTTGCGACATTAGTCACTGGATTTGCTTTGATATCTTCAAGCATCAAGCGATAGTCTCGCACTGCCGGGAATTCACTAATATTGCGATTAGGCAACGTGCTGTCTGGGTTATCTACTGCCAGTAAATGCTTAATACCGTAAGTCTTAGCTGCATTCAATATGGGAAGAGAGTCATCGACGAATAACGTGCGACTGGCGTCAAATTCAACCCGGGCTTGTAATCGCTCCCATAGCAGCTGAGATTCTTTTGTCACACCAAACTCATGGGTAGAAATTAAGTTATCAATGTGAGAATCAAGCTGAGTATGCTCAATTTTAAGCGCCAAACTATGAGGGTGAGCATTGGTGACCAGTACAACTTCTCTGCCCGATGCATGGAGCGCATCAAGGAATGGAATGGTGTCTTCGCGAAGTGCCAATAAATGGGCGAGTTCCCGTTTTAGCGGCATAAACTCGTTTTCTAAGTCGAGTGTCAGTGACTCGGCCCAATAATCGAGGCAATACCACTGAATTTGACCAAACACTGCCTCGTAGCGCTTAGACATTTCTTGCTGAGTTTGCGCCTCTGAAACCCCTCGTAATTCAGCCAGACGCTTTGGTAAATGATGCAACCAGAACTGATTGTCATAGTGAAGGTCCAACAGGGTACCGTCCATATCGAGTAGTACAGTGTCTATTTCATTCCAGGGCAGAAAGGGCAAGCGATTTTCCTTATAATGAAGTAAGCTAATAAATTGTATACAAGTATGATAACAAAGTTGTAGCGAGAGACATGCCGAAAATTGATCCGAACAAGCCGTTACCACACATTCATTCTCGTGAAATCGTAGCCCAAAGCAAGCTCTTTAGGGTAGAACGCCTAGACCTTGAGTTTTCTAATGGCGCCACCCGTGAATTCGAAAGAATGGCAGGGGGTAACCGGGGCGCTGTAATGATTGTGCCTATGCTAGATGAAAATACCATGGTTTTAATTCGCGAATATGCTGCGGGCACACATTCGTATCAACTTGGTTTCCCAAAGGGCCTTATTGACCCCGGCGAGACCGCTATTGAAGCTGCCAACCGCGAACTTCAAGAGGAAGCAGGATTTGCTGCTAACGATCTCATTGAACTTCACCAAGTGAGTATGGCCCCCACGTTTTTCAACGCCAATATGACCATTGTATTGGCGCGCGACTTGTATCCCAAACAACTTGAAGGCGATGAACCCGAGCCTCTTGAGGTGATTCATTGGCCTTTAGACGAAGCAGATGCTTTACTTGCTCGAGAAGACTTTATAGAAGCACGCTGTATTGCCGCGCTGTTTTTAGCTCAAAAGTGGTTTAAGGAACAATAAACATGCCCGATGACGCCCATGCCGACCTACTAGAACTTGCAAAGAAAATTGCCGTTGAAGCTGGTGAAGCCGTATTAGAAGTCTACGACAAAGGTGAGTTTGACGCTTACCAAAAAGAAGACGAGTCCCCTGTCACCAGCGCAGATTATTTGGCAAATGATATTATTAATAAGCGACTAAAAGCCGCTACACCTGATATCCCTATTCTTTCCGAAGAGAATAAACACGCAAGTTTAGAAGAGCGAAAGCATTGGCCACGTTATTGGCTTATAGACCCTATTGACGGTACACAAGAATTCATCGCCAGAAGCGGTGACTTTGCCGTTAATATTGCGTTAATTGAAAATAATGAGCCCACCATTGGGGTTATATTTTGGCCGCCAGGACAGTCTTTGTATTACGCCGAAAAAGGGAAGGGTGCATTTAAGTCTTCTCCTGATGGCGACCACCCCATAAAAGTACGCAAGCTAGACGACCCCAAAAGCAGCGTTGTTATGATTGCGATTAGTCGTCGTCAGTCTCGCGAAAAAGTGTTAAGTAGAATGTGCGCTAGGCGCGTATACCAAACACTACCGTTAGGCAGCTGTTCGCTGAAAGCCTGTTTCATTGCTGAAGGCAAAGCCGATGTATTTATGCGAATCGGCATTACCGGTGAATGGGACACAGGCGCATCTCAGTGCATAGTCTCTGAGGCAGGCGGTAGCATTGCCGCAGCTAACTTTGAACCGCTTACCTACAACCAGCGTCATTCGTTAGAGAACCCAGATTTTGTAGTAATGGGCGATCAACGGGTGCCGTGGCAAGACGTTGTCCAGTATGATGACTTCGTAAACCCACATACGCATTAGCACGTAACAAATTACATAGCGTAGCGTGCTAACCTACGTATAATAGCGTAGTAATGTTGCTGGGCCACATTACTCTGGTCGTGGTTAAATCAAGCCAGATGGAACCAATTTGTAAAAGGAGTAACCTATGATGACTACACGTATTCGCACGTTGTCGACAGCATTGCTCGCTTGTGGGCTAGCATTTCCCGCTGCAGCCGACTGGTCAATTGACAGCGAAACAAGTGTGCTGCATTTCTTATCTACGAAAAACGCACAAGTTACAGAAGTTCATAAGTTTGATAGCTTCAACGGCACCCTGTCTGATAGCGGTAAGTTAAGCGTTGCGGTAGATTTATCGTCTGTAAATACAGCGATTGATATTCGCAATCAGCGAATGCAAGACATGCTATTTAATGTATCAAAGTTTGCACAAGCAACATTTGAAGCTAACCTACCTGAGTCGATGATGAATCTGAAAGCAGGTGAAGTGGCAAACGGAAACGTTGATGGCATTTTAGTGCTTCACGGCAAGGCGGTCCCTACATCATTTTCAGTAACCGCAAGTAAGGTAGACGAAGGTACATTAACCGTATCAACTACCGCACCTACGCTTATTAAAGCCGAGTCATTTGGTCTCGCAGAGGGTGTCGCGGCACTTCAAAAGATTGCTGGCCTGAAGAGCATTACAACCACTGTACCTGTTACCTTCGCGGTAACGTTTGAACAATAGTAAGGTTGCAATGTGCGCAAAGAGGAACCTCGCGCCTTAAGGTAGCTTGAACACCTCGTGCTAATGCGCAACTGACCTCTTATTTCGTAAAGGTACAAAAAACCGCACTTTATGTGCGGTTTTTTAATTCTCGAAACAAAATCAACCTATTGGGTGTTATTAGAAAGCCTGTAACGCATAGGCAAGGGCTTTTCACTGAGCGTCTGTACCGGCATGTTCTGCCATGTATTTTCCGGTAAAGCAGGAACTTCAGCGTTATGCTGTGAAATAGCAAAGTAGTCCATGGCCACACGTAAACGCTTCAGGGCTTTGCATTCCTTTACCTCTTGGTCGATAACAAACACACCCCACCGACGCATTGCTAAGCCGAGCTTATCGCTACTGGTTAAACGAATAACCGGGGCTGCTAACACCATGCCTACCAATACCGGCAGCAGCCACATAAATAGCGATGGCGTGAAATAAAACGTGGTTACGCCCCACGCCACTGCTAGACAACTCATTATCTGCGTGTGCTTGATAGCTACCGTCCAAGGTACTTTGCGACCTTCCCGTTCTTGCGCTTCCCATTTAACTGAATGACCAACGAACACACTAATAACAAAGTAGCTGTGATAAAACATCATCAGCGGCGCAATGAGCACAGCCATTGTTAGCTCTAATGCCGCGCCTTTTATCAGCGCCCACGCGCCGCCAAACTCGCTGCGACGCTTCATGAGCGCAAGAGCAATACCCAAAAGTTTAGGTAGGAATAATAAGGCCGCCGTGCCCCACATGGTCACCATCATCATATCTTGGCGTGCCACCTGCCAGCTAGGGAATAATTGGTATTCAGACACGAAGAATTCCGGTACCGACGTAGCGCGAATAAGCGCATCTGCCGTGCCTAACGCCAGCATACAAAACAATATAAGCGAAGAAATGTAGGCAAAGGCACCAAACAAAAAATGCAGTCGGTTGGCCATTTTCAAGCCTTTCACGTTTAACAACCCTAGGTGCTGTATATTGCCCTGCACCCAACGGCGGTCGCGGATGGCGTAGTCGACAATATTGCTTGGCACTTCTTCATAACTGCCCGTGGTGTCGGTGAGCAAGTAAGCTTGCCAGCCTGCTCGGCGCAATAGCGCCGCCTCGACAAAGTCGTGGCTTAGAATTTCGCCGCCAAAGGGAGCGCGACCTTCAAGAGTAGGAAGCCCACAATGCTGCATAAATGGCGCTATACGTATAATGGCATTGTGCCCCCAATAGTTAGCACTGTCGGTTTGCCAAAATGACAACCCAGTGGCTAACATAGGGCTATATAAGTGCGCCGCGAACTGCACAAAGCGCCCGAAGAAGGTATTTTGACGTACCGGCATAGGAATAGTTTGAACAAGCGCCGTATCTGGGTTTTGCTCAATACGACGAGCAAGGTCCTGCATACGCTCCCCCGTCATTACGCTATCGGCGTCCAATACAATCATCGACTCATAGTTAGCACCCCAGCGCTCGCAAAATTCTTTAAGATTGCCTACTTTTCTATGCAGGTTCTTTTCTCGCCTGCGATAAAACACCTGGCTTGAATACCCACCAAGACGTTTTTTCAAACGTGTGAAGGCACGAAGCTCTGCATCCGTTTTCGCCATATCACGGGTGTCGCTTAGCATATAAAAATCAAACTGCGCGCTATTGTCGCTATCCATCAGTTCGCGAATACATGCTTCAAAACCCACCATAATGCGACGAGTATCTTCGTTGTATACCGGCATTACTACGGCGTGCTTTTGCCCAAGTGGTGTAGCGGAATCTGGCTGCGCTTGAATTCGGCGCAAGCTTAACGGGTCAATGTTGAAAAGCTGTAAGAAGAATCCAATAATCCCCGTCCAAAATGCCATACATAGCCAAGCAAACAGGGTTAACCCCAGTCCCAGCTGTGCAATTTCTAAATTGGTGAGGCCGTTAGGTAAAAATATTTCGTATAAACTCCAACCGGCCAGTGCCGTGCTTGGAATCACTAGCATTGCCATGATAAACAAACGCATATGCTCTCCTTTTAAGATGAAATGTGACCCGCGCTTTGCGGTGTCGCTTTTAACCTGAGGCGCGGCTTTAGCCCCGTTAGATAATGCTGTATCTGTGCGCTTAGTTTGGTTGATAGACATAATTCCACACCTCACTGACACGTTGCCCGTCTTGCTCGATATAAGCGCGCATATCAACCGTTTGCTTCTCGTTCGGTTTAACAAAGAAAGTAGCGCGCCATTCCTGTCCATCGGCTACGGGGTAAAGGCGCTGCTTAGAGATTGCGCCATTAGCGCCTTGAACCACTAGTTTCATAGATTTTTCATCAAAACTAAGAGACTGCGGTGCGCTGAAATCCACACTAAACTGACGGGTATTATTCAAACTGTCGTCTTTAAATTCGTCACCTGGCAGTACCGCTTTACCTTGGCGAGTGCGCACTACTGACGCCAGTTCGCTAACGAATGGGTTTTGCTCAACGGTTTTAAGATCGTAGGAAAAGTACAGCGACTCACCGGAATTAAAGGGCTTTTCAGGCGTCCAGAACGCCACAATGTTGTCGTGAATCTCAGATTTTGTAGGTATCTCGACGACTTCAAGACGACCTTTTTCAAAACCTTCTTGGGGGGTAACCCAAAGACCTGGACGTATGTGATAGTTAGCTTCTGCATCTAAGTAGTTATCCCACTCACCATCGCGCTGCAGCATACCGAAACCTTTGGGGTTCGTATCGCTAAGCGAGGTCACTTGAAGGCGAGCTGGATTTGTAAGGGGGCGCCAAATCTCTTCACCCGCGTGGGTAACCATAAGTACGCCATCGCTGTCGTGAACTTCCGGACGATAATCGTCGTGGCGCTTCTCTGTATTTTCACCGTACAGGAACATACTGGTGAACGGCGCGATGCCTAGCTTGCTCACATCATCTCGTGCGAACAACCAGCTTTCCACTTTAACACTGGTATCGATGTCGGGCTGAATGACAAACTTATAAGCGCCGGCTACCGACGGACTTTCTAAGCGCGCGTAAATAGTAATAGGTTTGCCTTCGCCAGGCTCGATAATCCAAAACTCGGTAAAGTGAGGAAACTCTTCCCCTTTCGCGAGTGCCGTATCGATAGCCAGCCCGCGGGCCGATATGCCATATACCTGATTTTTACCAACAAGGCGAAAATAGGAAGCACCTAAAAATACAGCAAACTCGTCTTTATACTCTTCATTTTTAAGTGGGTAGTGAACGCGAAAACCCGCAAAGCCCGACTTATCATCGGTCAACCCTGCCAACGCTGATGCTGAACCATCGTAGTTAAACATCTCACTGTTAAACGCAAGGCGCTCAGGTTTATTACTTTCGCCTATCGTATGAATGGTAACTGGGTATTCGTACAGAAACCCTGGGTGGAAAAATTGCAGCTCATAGTCGTTTTCACCGTGCCAAAGACTTTGTTCGGGTTTAAAGCGAATAGAACGATATGTTGTGTAGTCAATTTCTTTTAACTTGCTGTTTAGCCCATGATCGTCTTGCTCATAGCTCTGAGTGGCTGATTGACGAGCCGCATCAATAATAGATTGTAAAATTGGCGATGTTTTCTGTGGCTGATTGTCTTCATTAACCTCAACAGCCCCTGCCTGATGAAATGTCACTAACGCGATAACGCTGGTCATCGCCAAAAGAATGCGTGACAACCCTAGCTGTCGGGGCTTACTCGCACTCTTTTTTGAAACTTTATTAAAAATAAAAACTGGCTTAGCCATCCGTCCTCTCCTTATGAAAACAATGGTTGTCCAGGTGGCTATGTGGCTTTGGCTTGCTATCCGAGTTATCGAAAAAAATTAGCGTAAGTAATCAAATTAAAAGACTTTACCAAAGCGTTCGTGATTCAAACCACACGAGGAAAGGTGCTCTACTCCTTTCTTATTCACCCTATCGTTGTGAAGCAAACGCCCTGTCAAAACGGTAGGAGTGAAAATTGGACAACGCATAAGCACTTCAGCAAAAGCCGTTCCAATACGAAGAAGCGCTGCGTTACTTTATATTTTTCACAATACTTACAATGACTTACTTCTAATTTAATTGAGTTACAGCGGGTAACCTTGTTTTGTAAATATGTCGAGAGGGTTAGACAAAAGGTTAACTGTTGGTTTTTAGCGACACCTAGACGTGCCAACTTTTCCTCGCAGTATAAAAAAGATGCGACATATCATGAATTCAACGTTGTGACATTATTTAAGCGAAGTGAAAATTACGCATATTTATTAATGACATATAGGAAATTTACCGGCTGGTAACAGCACGCATTATCGGTGTTGGCAAAGGCCTTGCTACTCACCATGTTGATAATTAAATCGGACACGATTTCTTTACGGAGATAGAAACGGTGGCGTGAAGCATTGTTATGCCATCAACACAGTGACTTGTTAGCAGCACGTTATTTGCGCTTACTCTATGACACATGGGTATTGCGTAAGTAGAAGCAAGTAGCTGAACACATTAAGGAGTTATCACATGCGTAAAACAATCACACTTATCACGGCAGCACTTGCTGCAGCAACACTTCCTCTTTCAGCAATGGCTGACAAGCCTGACTGGCGTTACGTAGAAGGTGGTTACACCAAAATGGACTTTGACAACAACGAGTCTTTTGAGCCAGACGGCCTAACGGTTAATGGTAAATATCTTTTAAACAGCAACTGGTTCCTAAACGGTGAGTACAGTTTTTTCGAAGAAGGTAACTTTGACTTCGACATGCTTACGCTAGGTGCTGGCTATCGTTTACCCGTAAACGCAACAACTGACGCCTACTTTGGTGCTAACCTAGAGCGTATAGACGGTGACGTAAATGACGAAACGGGCTATAGCATTAATGCTGGCCTACGCTCAATGATTACAGAGCAAGTTGAGCTAGCCGGTGAAGTGGGTTACTACGACGTAGATGATGGAGAAGCATCATTTAGAGTAGGTGCAAATTATTACATTACGCCGCAATGGGCTGTGGGAGCTAACTACAGAGTGATTGATGACCTAGACATTATGCAGGTTACTGCACGATACGCGTTTTAAGCCTCCCTCTCCTCAGGTAGGTTGCCGGGTTGCTCGACCCGGCTTTTTTGGTATCTATTCTGTTTCGTCACTAGGCTGAATATCTTCCTTTCGCTTAATATCCACGCTTTCATGAAGTTCTGAATACACCAAAACCGCGTCACCTTGCTTCAATCTCTCTAACACTTGCTGCACCTTCACCTCTAGGGCAACCTCTTGTTCGCCATAGTCGGTGCCTTCACGCAGCACAAACGCTTCTGCCAAACTGTAAAGTGTATCGGCTTCTAGCGCATCTATTGGAATTATCATTCAGGCTCCTGAAAGTATGTTGTGTTTATCGTGTTTACACTATGTGGTATTTATCGGTTTAGATAGCCACAGGTGGTATTCACCGGCAGGGCTTCACTAACAAAGCGTTTCACGCGGTCATGCAGCCAAACCTTGGGATTTAATACAGAGCCCTGCATGAACCCTACGTGACCACCTCGCTCGCTAAGCTCTACCGTCACATTACGCGCAAGCTCTTCTTCTTGAGGCACAATTAGGTGGTTCATAAAGGGGTCGTCGATACTGTGCAGGACTAACGTAGGGCAGTGAATTGCGCTTAAAAAATGATAAGCACTGCATTTTTCATAGTAATCTTGAGCGTCTGCGAAACCGTGCAGTGGCGCGGTTATCTTCTCGTCAAACTGCGTAAAACTGGTTATCTCATGCACATCGCTTTTCGTTAACTGAATGAGCTTGCGATAGTCAATGTACTCCATCTTCTTAAGTAATGTGTTTTTCATGCTAGTAAGCAGATACTTTTGATAAACCCTAGAAAAGCCTTGGTTTATCGATTTAGCGCATTCAGACAGTTTTAGCGGAGAGGAGATGGCCACGGCCGCTTTTAGCCATTTTTGAGCTGGGTTTTCACCAAGTAATTTCAGCAGCATATTACCGCCTAGGGAAAATCCAATGGCGACTTTAGGAATACGTGGAAACTTATCGTGCAACCACGCCAAGAAGTAACTGGGATCTTCGGTTTCACCGCTGTGATAGGCCCGTGCTTTCAAATTTGGTACACCGCTACAGCCACGGTAATGCATCATTACCACCTGCCAGCCATTCACAGAGAGCTGCGCCATCATATCGTTAGCATAATGAGACTTAATACTGCCCTCTAGGCCGTGAAACATCACGACTATGCCTGAGGTTTCTTGCGGTTTGGGGCCCCAAGCGACGTCTACAAAGTCGTCATCGGGTAACGTTAAGCGCTCCATGTCGTAAGACAAAGGTAAACGCTTTTGAATAAAACGCGGCCAAATAGTCTGGATGTGACGGTTTTTCGCCCATCCCGGCACCTTAAAGCTGCTTTTTATTATTTTTCCATGCGATAGCGCTGATTTACTCATTGTTATTTCTTATTTTGTTTTACGATAGTTGTTTGATCACAAGGCTCACCAAACGTCGAGCCTCGCTATTGTCGCGAAGCGAGTAGGCATTAATTAACGCTGCGATAGATGCGTTAAATATATTTGAAGAAGATAGCTGCGCCTGCCCTAAGTATGTTACCGATTGCCCGTTAAACGATGTAACGATGTCGCGCTGCTGCGCTCGTTCAAGTTCAAGCTCTTCTTCTTTTAGCGCATCATAAACGGTTCTATCCCCCCCGTTATCAGGGTGTGCGGCTTTTCGTTTGGCTCTATGGGCTTGCAATGTTGAATCTGTCGGGGCCGCGGCCTCAATAACCGCCTTAAGCTGAGGCAAGTTTATAATGGTATTGTTCTCTAAGCACCAACATATCAGCAAGAGAATGTTAACATTCACCTTGTGATTGTCTTGCAGCAAAATAGCAAGCGGCGCCATGTCCCCTTTGGTATAGCGAGAAACGCTGTACGCCCAGAAAGCACTGGTCTCAAGATTAAGCGGTTGCATTGTCGTACTCTTCTCGTTTTAGCTCAATTTGCTCTTGCGCATCCAGCCACGCCATCTCTTCTTCTTCAAGCTGCTGTTTAAGCTGGGTTTGCTTGTCGAGCAAGGCCATTAGTTCGGCTTTTTTATCGTCGCTATAAAGCGTGGTATCTGCCAGCGCTTCTTCTACGTCTGCAAGTTGTGCACTGCACTTTTCCATGGCCTTTTCGTGTTTGTCGATGGCTTTTTTGAAAGGTGCTACCGTTTGCCTGAACTCAGCTTCACGGCGTTTTTCTTCTTTACGGTCTACTTTACGTTCTGGCTTACTCGGCTCACCAGAGGCTTGCTGTGCTTCGTCCTTGGCGTCGCTATTGGCTTTCGCCTTTTCTGCGGCTTGCTGCTTTAAGATCCAGTCGCGATAATCGTCTAAGTCGCCCTTGAAGGGTTCAACCTCTTTGCTATCAACAAGATAAAAATCTTCGCACACCGATGACAATAGGAAGCGGTCGTGCGACACAAGGACCATGGCGCCTTCAAAGCCCTGCAGCGCGATATTAAGGGCATGACGCATTTCTAAATCTAAATGGTTAGTGGGTTCATCGAGTAGCAACAAGTTAGGCTTTTGATAAACAATTAACGCCAGCACCAACCGGGCTTTTTCTCCACCCGACATGGGGGCTACAGGCGCTAAGGCCTCGTCACCATTGAAACCAAACCCGCCGAGGTAATCGCGAAGCTGTTGTTCTGTAGCTTTCTCGTCGATGCGCTGCAAATGCAAAAGGGGCGTGGCATTGGCATCTAGCGTTTCCAACTGATGCTGGGCAAAGTAGCCAATTTTTAGGCCTTTTGCCGTATTAAAAACACCTTGCTTAGGCGCATGCACGCCAGCAAGCAGTTTGATCAATGTAGACTTACCTTGCCCGTTGCGCCCTAAAAGCCCAATTCGACTCCCCGGCACCAAGTTAAGCTTTACCTGCTGCAACACAATATGCTCATCGTAACCCAGCTGAATTTTTTCCATTTGAACTAACGGGTTCGGAAGCGCGGTGGGCGGCGCGAATGAAAAACTAAACGGGCTTGCCATATGGGCAGGCAATAGCGTTTCCATTTTTTCTAACTGTTTAATTCGGCTTTGCGCTTGCTTCGCTTTACTCGCTTTGGCTTTAAACCGCGTAATAAAAGAGTTGAGGTGCGCAACCTTTTGCTGCTGCTTTTCATATTCAATGTTTTGCAGACGTATACGCTCGGCGCGCTGGGTTTCAAAAGACGAGTAGTTACCGGTATAAGTAACGAGCTTTTGTTGTTCAACACTGATAATTTGCGCCACTGTGTTGTCGATAAATGCCTTATCGTGTGATATCAACAGCAACGTGCCAGCATATCGCTGCAGCCATTTTTCAAGCCATATTACGGCGTCTAAATCTAAGTGGTTAGTAGGCTCATCCAGCAGCAGTAAGTCAGACGGACAAAGCAGCGCTTGGGCGAGGTTTAATCGCATACGCCAGCCACCAGAAAAATCGCTAACCGGTGCGTTCAGCTGCGCATTAGTGAACCCGAGGCCTGAAAGGATGGTCGCTGCGCGGGCTTCCACATCATAAGCCCCAGCTTGTTCGAGCTGCCCATGAATTTGGCCTATTTTCACACCATCACCACTCTCTTCAGCGGCTTCTAACTGGGCCTGTAAGTCACGTAAATGTTTATCACCGTCCACCACATAGTCGATGGCCGTACGCGTCGTTGCGGGGGTTTCCTGCGCCACGCTTACTATGCGCCAATCACTGGGTACGCTACAGTCGCCCGCATCCACACTCAGCTCGCTACGTAACAGTGCGAAAAGTGTAGATTTCCCGCAGCCATTACTGCCAATTAGCGCCACTTTATGGCCTGGAAACACCTGTGCCGACGCCTCTTCTAGCAGCATTTTACGACCGCGTAGTAGGGATACGTTTGAAAGCTTTATCATAAGCAACCTGTGATGGAACAAACTTGGCCGCGTATAATATCAAAAACTTAAGGCAAAAGCTGATCAACAGGCAGCATTTCAAGGTATAATATTGGCGAAATTCATCAAAGGTGTATGTATGTCAAAACGTGTAAAACGCCGGTTTGTGGCCGGAGCTACCTGCCCTAAATGCCAAGAGCTAGATACCATTTCGCTATACTTCGAAAATAATGTAGAGAAGCTTGAGTGTGTGGCGTGCGGCTATAACGAAGCGCAAACCGATGAAAAAGTAAGTGCAGCCACCCGTTCAAACGAAAACGTTATTGGTATTTTCAAGCCTCACTAACATTCCTACTCACCGCTAGGTAAAATTTACGTTTATTTAGTGCTATACCGCTTAACCCTTGCCGATATGAGCGTATAGCCGTTCCTCTTAAGACCACGCCAACCCTTAGCCTGCCGCTTTTCATCATGTAAAAGTGGCACAGGTATAGTTTTTGTATCCTTAGCCCCTAAGGAGTGAAATATGAAGCATGCTAAAAAACGGTTTTGTTATGTGGTAGCAGGGTTATTGCTCATGCTCATTGCGTTTAGGTTATATCTTCCATATGCCGCAGCCACATACATTAACACCACACTAAGCCAATCGAAGCAATACGACGGTCGAGTGGGCGACGTAGATTTGATGTTGTGGCGAGGCGCCTACAGCTTAGAGTATGTTTTGCTTTATAAGGCAAACGGGCAAATAGACAAGCCCTTGTTTAAAGCAGACTATGTGGAATTTACGCTGTCGTGGTCACAGCTTTTTAAAGGCGCTGCGGTAGGTAGAGTGGTTGTTAACTCCCCCGAAATTAATTTTGTAGACGGAAACTCGGAAGAAAAAAGCCAGTCGGGTAAAAACGAGAATTGGCTGTCTATCGCCGATCAACTGTTTCCGCTGCGGATAGACAAATTGACCATTAACCAAGGAAAAATTGCCTTTCATAATCCCGATACCTCTCCGGCTATCGACATTGCGCTGCACGACATTCAGCTTGAAGTGAACAACTTGGTCAATAGCGATGACTTATCAGACACCCGTGTAGCAACGGCCAAAGCCAAGGGACAAACGGCAGAGCAAGGTACAATTTCCTTAAACGCCAAGCTTAACCCGGCGACAGAAGCGCCTACGTTTGACCTAGATATACAAGCTGACAATGTTGGGCTGGTGAACTTTAAAAACCTGCTTGATACCTATGCGCCCTTTGATTTAGAAGCAGGGACCCTTACCCTTGCAGCCGAAGTGGCGTCTAACGAGGGGAAAGTAAAAGGCTATATCAAACCCATTTTGCATAATGTGGAAGTGTTTTCTTGGAAAGGCGATATTGAACGTGACGGCGACGGTTTTATTGAAGGCAGTATCGAAGCCATTTCCGCGTTTGTCACAGAGCTTTTTGAAAATCAAAGTGAAGATCAGATTGCTACACGCATTCCTATTGAAGGCGACCTATCAAACCCGGATACGCAAACATGGGACGCATTTACAGCAATATTGAAAAACGCATTTATTAAAGCGTTTAAAGGCGATGTGGAGGAAAGCGTAGAACTCGACAGACTGGAGTTAGACAGATTGGAAAACCCTAAGGGGTCCAATTAAAAACGCTGAGGGGAATTTCATCGGTTAGGGCTCTGCAAGAGCCCTAACCGCTTTAGATGGTACTATATGGTACAGCTATCACCACAATCGTTGGCACCGTCGCGCATGCCTTCAATTTCTTGGCTTTCCTGCTTGTCTTTTTCAGCCTGCTTCTCTGCTACTGACTGCTCCACTGAGTCAAAATCGATGCTGTCGAATGCATCCATATCAAAATCGCTCATAGCTTACTCTCTTAAATTAATAGTGCGGGGGCGGGGTTTCTTCCGACTGTTTAGCAATATTAGAAGGCTCTATACTTTTAACACGGTCTATTACGTGACTTACTTTAAACGCTAAGTCATCAAGCTGCTTTTGTTGTGAAGCCAGCGCTTCATTAAGTGCCTCGATAGTGTGCTCTTGAAAAGCTACTTTCATCTGTAACTCTTCAATATAGCTATTGGCGCTATCTATTTGCTGTTGTAGCTGCTCAGCGCTTTTATCTGTCATGTAAACTCTCTATCTCTCTCGTTGCCATTCTTCGGCAAGACCACTACTGCTAATAGATACTATATTATCATTGGGAAGGAAGGCGACGCCATAAACAACTGCGGTAGGTGGTGAAATAGACTCTCTTGAAGCAACTTGTATAGACTGCACCTGCTCACCGCTTTGCAAATCCCATAAGTACACCTTCCTTGCTGGCGACCCTGTAAGCAAAAATTGACCGTCTTTTGAAAACTCCACATCGGTGAAAATCTTTTGTCGTGAGGCGAATTTTAGCGAGGTAACGGGCTGCCCGGTTTGCACATTCCATACTTGCGACTTACTTTGACTATCCGCGGTAAAGGCAAAGCGCCCTTCGTCGTCTAGCGCAACTTTCGTCACGCGAGTAGGGTGAGTAAAAGTATGTATAATCTGCCCAGTATCGGTACTCCATAAATAAGCGATGTAGTCATTCCCACCAGTAAGGGCAAACTTTCCGTTAGGTGAAATGTCGATTGAATTGACTTTTTCTTGATGGCCAAAGAATTCAAGCCGACGAGAGGTGCGAGGTTCAAAGTACATCACTTTACCATTTGAGCGGGCCACCAAAATGCCGTTGCCGTTATTGGTAACCACTACGTCGCGAATAGACGATTCATCAATACGCCAAAAACCTTCAGGCTCGCCGGTTTCTAAGCTCCACAGAGCAAACGCTTCACGGTCGGCAGTCACTACATAACGCTTGTCTGCACTAATGTGCACCGACATAACTAAGTTATTGCCTTCCCCTTGATGACTCCAGTGGTAAAGCGGTTCGCTTTGCCCTATTCGCCATACATTCACCCCGTTATTTACGCCAGATACCACGGCCAAGGTGCCGTCGGTGGATATATCTGCCGCGTATGCGCCCTCTTCTACATGACGCCACTGCTGTATTGGCGTAGTATCAGGGATAGAGCATCCCATGGAATTGCCAATAAGTACGATGAGTAACACTATTCTACGGAACAATTGAGGCCTAAACATAATCAAATGGGTTTCGCTTTGTAAACGCTAGGTTTAACATAGCATGGATCACGCATCTTTAACTATCGTGCACACTGCCTTAGATGCAGCAGTATAGACATAGACGCATGATGATAATAATTAATGGAGACGTTTTTATGCAGAAGTCGCTCGTTGCCTTATCTACTATCGCTGCGCTAGGCCTTTTCGCTTGCCAGCCAAATACATCTGATGAGGCCGCTTCTACAAGCGCTGATAGTGCAAAAACAACTGCTGTTGCAGCAGAAGAAATGACAGATACGCAAAAACAAGCTTACGCCATGGGCGCAAGCATGGGTCTGTTCGTAAGCAACCGTGCCGAACAACAAGAACAACTTGGCCTAACGCTAGACCAAGACGCGCTACAACAAGGTTTTAAAGACGGCCTAAACGACACGCTAAAATTTACACCTGAGCAAATTCAACAAATTGCTCAACAGGGTGAAGAAGTATTGCGTGCTAAACAGCAAGAAATGGCTGAACAAGCTGCTGAGAAAAACATTGAAGCAGGCATTGCTTACCTAGAAGAAAATGGTAAGAAAGAAGGTGTTGTTACTACTGAATCAGGCCTTCAATATGAAGTGCTTGAAGAAGGCGAAGGCGCAAGCCCGGTAGCGACCGACATGGTAAAAGTTCACTATCGTGGCACTTTGCTAGACGGCACCGAGTTCGACTCTTCATACAAGCGTGGCGAGCCTGCTGAATTCCCGCTTAACCGTGTTATCGCAGGCTGGACCGAAGGTGTTCAATTGATGAAAGAAGGCGCGAAATATCGCTTCCACATTCCATCTGAACTAGCCTATGGACAGCGCTCTACTGGCGCTATCACACCTAATTCAACGCTAATCTTTGACGTTGAGCTTTTAGAGGTGGTTAAGCCTGAAGCCGAAGCACCAGCTGAGTAAGCAACCGCTTTAGAAAAGAGAAAGCCGACGCATAGCGTCGGCTTTTTTGTTTTAGTGAGTCAGCGTGATCCTTGCTTACCTTTTCCCTACGAGCTAGTGGGTTTTCACCACGCGCGTACCCAAATAGTAAAGTGGGTTATTCAATATGCTTGGTGCCTCGAATTACACTTATAAGCTTAGCCTAAATTAGCGAAACTTCACGCTCAGAACCCTATTTTCTTGTAACGATTTAGCCTTAAAACTCAAAGCTTAAAACGAAAGGTTTTAACGCTGAGGCGCACGGCGTCTTTCTGTGTGCACTTTAAAGGTGGCAAAGTGGTTTAATAGCGTCTGCCCCACTTTGTAAATGGCACAGCCTAAAATAAGATAGACCACGGTTATCGTGCTATTTAAGCGAACCACAATATCAAGTAGAGCGTACAGCAATAACAACGCACCGCTTAAAAACAGCATAAAACCGATGATAGTACCGCTTATTTGAAGAGGTTCATTGCCCGGCCTTCGGCGGTTCAACACAGGTATTCGGTTACGCATTCGCTTCCCCTAATAATTTGTCTAGTATTTATACTGTGACATTGCATGAAAGGTTTATGTTCAATAATTATTCAATCTGCCCTTTTTGTCACTTTTTCCGAGTATCAAAGATTGCGTTTTGTGGTATTACCCACATAAAGTAGGGGTAATTAGCTGGAATATGTATAGGACATTGTGAAGACACCGCTTATCACTCGAAAAGGCTACCTTAAGCTGAAACAAGAGCTGGACTTCTTGTGGCGTGAAGAACGACCAGAGATTACTCGCAAAGTAACCTGGGCTGCCAGCCTAGGCGATAGAAGTGAGAATGCCGACTACCAATACAACAAAAAGAAGCTGCGTGAAATTGACCGCCGCGTTCGCTACCTACGCAAGTGCTTAGAAAACCTTAAAGTTGTGGATTACGACCCACAGCAAGAAGGAAAAGTTTTTTTTGGCGCCTGGGTTGAAATTGAGAACGAGGCAGGAAAAGTAATGGAGCTGCGCCTAGTTGGCTATGATGAAATTTTTGGCCGCAGGGACTACATTTCTATCGACTCTCCTATGGCGAGAGCATTGATTGGCAAAGAAGAAGACGATGAGTTTGTTGTGAAGACCGAAACGGGCACCAAAGAATGGTGGATAAACCGAATTTGGTACGATGCCACAGACAAACTATAACCAGAGATAGGCGCCATTAGATTACCCTTTAAAACCCAATGATCAGACGACTTCCCCTACACCGCGGTGATATACTCACCGCTTCTGTTTTCACTACCGACGCTGTGTACGTAAGCCTTTCGCACACCGTTTATTCGCCATTGCCTAACGCGAATTTTTAGTATCTTAGAGCGACTTATGATTATCAATAAAATTGCAGATGAACTTAGCGTTCAACCTTCGCAAGTAACTGCCGCCGTAAAACTTCTCGATGATGGAGCTACCGTTCCTTTTATCGCCCGTTACCGAAAAGAAGTCACCCAAGGACTTGATGATACGCAGCTGCGAACGCTAGAGCAGCGCTTAACCTACCTGCGTGAGTTAGAAGAGCGCCGCGACGTTATTCTTAAATCAATAGAAGAACAAGGCAAGCTGACTGACGAGCTAAAAAGCAGTATCAGTAGTGCTGACAGTAAAACCACCCTTGAAGATTTATATTTACCCTATAAACCTCGCAGGCGCACTAAGGGCCAAATTGCCATTGAAGCGGGACTAGAGCCACTTGCTGACGCCTTATTCAATAACCCAGACACAGATGCTGAAAGTGAAGCGCAAAAGTACGTTAATGCAGAAAATGGCATTGCTGATACTAAGCCAGCGTTAGAAGGCGCCCGCTATATTTTAATGGAGCGCTTTGCAGAAGATGCGTCGCTGTTAGCTAAAGTGCGTCACTACCTTATCGAAAACGCACATGTAAAAAGTACCGTTGCGCCGGGTAAGGAACAAGAAGCCGCGAAATATAAAGATTACTTTGAGCACAGCGAAAAATATAAAACGGTACCCTCTCACCGCGCCCTTGCTATGTTTAGAGGCCGCAACGAAGGCATGCTTCACATTCAGCTTGATGCCGACCCGCAGTCAGAAGAAAAAGGGCCTTCACACTGCGAACACATTATTGCGAGCCACTACGATATTATGCACCGCGGCCGGGGTGCGGATGATTTCTTAGCCCAAGTTGTGCAGTGGACGTGGAAAATCAAAATTGGCCTACACATGGAAACCGAGCTTTTCAGCGCGCTACGAGAGCGAGCCGAAGAAGAGGCCATTGAAGTGTTTGCTAAAAACCTGAACGACCTGCTGATGGCAGCGCCTGCTGGTGCAAAAACCACGATGGGCCTAGATCCAGGTTTAAGAACCGGCGTTAAAGTAGCGGTAGTAGACAGCACGGGTAAAGTGGTTGCGACCAACACCATATTCCCACACGCGCCGCAAAACCAGTGGGATAAATCTATGCGTACGCTTACCACGCTATGTAAGCAATACAAGGTAGATTTGATCAGCATTGGTAACGGCACCGGCTCGCGTGAAACCGACAAACTGGTTGGCGAAATGCTTAAAAACAACAGCGAACTTACTGCACAGAAAATTATGGTTAGCGAAGCTGGCGCATCGGTATATTCAGCGTCTGAGCTTGCTTCAAAAGAGCTACCAGAGCTTGACGTGTCAATTCGAGGTGCGGTTTCCATTGCGCGACGCCTACAAGACCCGCTCGCAGAATTAGTTAAAATTGAGCCTAAAGCCATTGGTGTAGGCCAGTATCAGCACGACGTAAGCCAAAGTCAGTTGGGCAAATCGCTTGACCGTGTTATTGAAGACTGTGTGAATGCGGTGGGTGTTGATTTAAATACTGCGTCACCTGCGCTGTTAAGCTATGTGTCGGGCTTAAACAAAACCCTTGCCCACAATATTGTTAATTTCAGAGACACCAACGGCGCCTTCCCTGACCGTAAAGCACTATTGAAAGTAGAGCGCTTAGGGCCAAAAGCCTTCGAGCAAGCGGCGGGCTTCCTGCGTATTGTTAATGGCTCAAACCCACTTGATGCTTCGGCAGTGCACCCCGAAGCGTACCCAGTGGTTGATAAAATTGTAGATACCACCGCTGTTGCAGTAAATGACATTATCGGTAACACCGAACTACTAAAAAGCTTATCGCCTGATACCTTTACCAGCGACGAATTTGGTCTTCCTACGGTAAAAGATATCCTTAAAGAGTTAGATAAACCAGGCCGTGACCCTCGCCCTGAGTTTAAAACTGCCGCGTTTAAAGAAGGCGTTGAAACCATTAACGACCTTAAGCTAGGTATGATTTTAGAAGGCGTAGTTAGCAACGTAGCTAACTTTGGCGCATTTGTTGATGTGGGCGTACATCAGGATGGATTGGTGCACATTTCTGCGCTTACCAACAAATTTATCTCTGACCCACGTGAAGTGGTGAAAGCAGGCGACATCGTTAAAGTTAAAGTGCTTGAAGTAGACGTTGCTCGCAAGCGTATTTCCTTCACCATGCGCTTAGATGATACGCCAAGTCAAAGCAACAATGCTGGCGGCCATAGCGCTACAGGTAAGGGGGCTTCAAGTAAGGGCGCTAATAACCAGCGTGCAGGTAAAGCACAAAATAAAGGGTCTGGGCGTTCGAATCAGGGGGGCGGCAATCGCAACAGTCAACCGCAAAACAGCGCTATGGGCAACGCTTTTGCCGATGCGTTTGCTAAAGCGAAAAAGTAAATATTTTAACGCTTTTCTAATCAAAAAGAGCCTGCTTTAAAGCAGGCTCTTTTTTATTTCAAGCCTTTATCCCGCTTCCATTAGGCCTGTTATTTTTGCTACATTATTAACCGCGCAAGGTAATTCGTGTGCGCACTGAGCACCGAAATGATGAAAGGTGTTGGTCACACTACAACCAAAATTCGTATGCTGTGGACGTATAGCGAGGGTAATGTTGCGCCTTTGACCAAAGCCTTTGTTTCTAAGGCTCTACTTTCGGACAACGAAACGCTAGCAATCAAAGGACGATATAATGAACTCGCCTGTTTCACAAAAAACACTCAATGTCAGCGCTGACTATCCCGACCTTAGGGACCGTTACTATCAACCAAACCTCACTCCACTTAAGCCGTTTATCGACCCGCCAGGTAACCTTGTCATATTAGATCAAGGCAAAGACGGGGCATGTACGGGGTTCGCCCTTGCTGCCACTATTAACTTCATTTACCGCCAACAGGGTCGAAAACAGACCGTAAGTCCGTGGATGCTTTATGCCATGGCAAAGCGTCATGATGAATGGCTCGGTGAAGCCTACGAGGGTTCTAGCTGCCGCGGCGCAATTAAGGGCTGGTATAACAGCGGTGTTTGCCATGCTTCACTTACCGAAGACATTACCCATAGCAATGAGTTTGAAATGTCACTTGCTATCACCAATAACGCAAGCAATCACAGGCTAGGGGCCTACTATCGCATCGAAAGGGAAATTAGTGATTTCCACGCTGCGCTTAATGAAGTGGGTGTTATTTTTGTCTCCGCCAGAATTCATGAAGGCTGGAACAATTGCGAAGGCGATACCATCACCCTTAGACCAGAACCTATGGGCGGCCATGCTTTTGCCATCGTTGGCTATAACGACGAAGGCTTTTGGATTCAAAATTCATGGGGCGCTGATTGGAAGAAATCTGGGCTTGCCCTTTGGCGCTACGATGATTGGGCGCTAAATGTGATGGATGCGTGGGTAGTGCAGCTAGCGCTACCGATTGCCGGCACTGGCACCTTTCACCAAGCCACTCGCTCTATTGCACAAGGGCTATTCTCGCGCTCTACGCCGCGGGTGAGTATTCAAGATCATTTCGTTCACTTCGACGACGGGCACTTCGATACAACCAGCAAGTATTGGAGCAATAAAAATCACGTCGACACCATTATTGAAAAGCTATCTCAAAGTGAACATAAGCACGTAATGCTTTACGCCCACGGCGGGCTAAATAGCATAAAGGCCTCGGCTAAGCGTATTGCCGCCATGAAAGATACCTTTCTTAAAAACGAGGTATATCCCATACATTTTATGTATGACACCGGCATGCTGGAAGAATTAAAAGATATTTTAGGCTTTAAGAACCAAGAACTGAGTAACAAAGTTGGCGCGTTTACTGATTACACAGACCGTATTTTAGAGTGGGCTACAAGAAAAGTGGGCGGCGCTCTATGGCGAGAAATGAAGTCGGATGCCTGTACGCCTTTCACCCGCGTCACTTCCGATGGTACCTATTTCTTAACCCGACTGGCCGACTATTTAAAAAATAACACGCACATTCAACTTCACATAGTGGGTCACTCAGCGGGCTCTATTTTTCAAGCTCATAGCCTTGCTCGTCTATTTAAAATTGATGAAACGCTCAAAGTAGATAGTCTACATTTAATGGCGCCGGCAATAAGCTATCCGTTATTTAATGAAACATTGGCTCCGCTAATTGAAAGTGAGCATATTGCTTCAACAACGGTTTATAACTTATCCGGGCCTTTAGAGAAAGACGACCACGTGGCGCGTATTTACCAAAAATCACTGCTTTATCTCGTATCGAATGCCTTTGAGTCGAAAACGGCAATGCCATTACTAGGTATGGCGGCCTTTAATGCGCCAATTGCTAATGTAACGTTCAAGTATAGTGAAGGGAAAGAAGGTGATTCTACCGCGGCGACCTCACACGGTGGCTTTGATAGCGACGTAGACACCATGAACTCAGTGCTTACCGATATTACCGGTGGCTCCCCTAAATACCCCTTTACCAAAGCAATTTTAGATTATTGATGCGGGCGGTATTTGCAGTAAAAAGCACGTGTACGTGGAAGTTATGTCAGTGAACCGTGCAGGTGCTTAAGCCTGAAGCGAAAGGCCTTCAGCAGATGGCGTGTACGCCTGTAAATAAGCACTTTGAATACGCCCAATTCTCGCCTGCATAAACTGAGAATCATCATTGGCGCTACCCGCGCTTGAAGTAGAGTCAGCAAACTGGGGTTGGGACGATAGCACAGCGTTCGGTGCTGAGTCGGTCGGTATATCTTCATTGGTGACAGAGCCAGCTTCTTGTGCAATATCAGTTTGTGGTGTGATACTGCTATCAATATTCGTATCTAAAGCACTTTGAGCGGTATCATTGCCTTGGGCTTGCTGCCCTTTAGCAATGTTGCTGCGAGCTTCAGTGGCTTTTTGAGATGCCTCTGCCGCTACTTTTAAATCTTGTGAAGAAGGCTCAGCGGGCGCGAGAGCGGCAGCTCGCACTTGTTCCATCTTTTTCAACGTTTCTTCTGGCGTTTTTTCTTCTGAGACATCAATAGACACCTCGCCGTCGGTCACATAGCGCTTATTATCTGGGCCTGTTGTATACTCATACTGAGGCGCACCAGCATATTGGCCGCCCGTTGAAGCATGGGCCTGTTCGTGGACTCTTACTTCCTGATCGCGGGCTTTTAGTTGCTCAATTTCCGCGGCGTCTTGCTGCTCTTGTTGTTCTTCCTGTGCTTGCTGTGTTGACTGGTCAGATTGCTGCTGGTCTTTGGCGTTCTGTTTACCCGCACTTTCATCCTGAGCATTATCTTTTTCCTGCCCAAATACATTTTGAAATGCTGCTTGCAGTTCAGATTGAATTTGCGGTCGTTCATAGGTAACGGGAGCAGGAGGTTGTCCTGGACTTTTCGCTTTGTCAGCTTCAGACCCCAGCCCTTTCTGAGACGCACCTTGCTCAGCATCTGATGCTTGAGGTATGGTTTCACGCTGCACATTGTCTCTGCGCGCAGACTCGGTATTGATGTTAGCGGTAGGATAGGCAATGGCGTTAAGGATAGGTGTAATTATATTCACCGTGAGCGCTCCCGTTACGCCAGAACGTCGATAATAGTGCCAAGCATATCGTCGGCTACGCCTAGCACTTTGGCAGAGGCTTGCGCGTTTCGCTCATTTACGTTCAACGCGATGAGATCATCTGTCAATCGTGTTGCGCTAGATGAGGTGTTGTTGGTGCCGTTAGCAGCCGTATTGGGCTGGATTGGCTGCGCTGGGGCCACAGCATCTTCAGCTGTACGTTGGGCAATACTAGATGCCGCCTGCGAAATACCTTCGCTAGCACTTTGTAAGCCATACTGGGCCGCTACAAATGCAGAACTTGCACTGTTACCGTCAACACCTGTCATACACTACCTCTACTCTCTCATGTGCAATTATTGACCACTTTTACACAAATGAAAAGCTAAGACTTAACGCAGCGTATTAAACCTTTGTCAGAAGGTGCTTTTTATTTTACCCAATTTAAAGGAAGCTGTACGAAATAAGCTCCTGATTATAAAAGTCAGGAGCGCAATTCATGCCAGTCAGATTAGGATGCCTTTTGCTGGTAAATACCTGCCATGAAACGAAACAGGATGTCAGCGGTTTGCTGAGGATGGGAAATAAATGGTGCATGAGAAGCATGAGGCAACACCACCGTATCAGCCTGCGGATGCAGCTCACATATTCTGTCAATTCCGCTAGTCGGCACTAAGCTGTCTAATCTTCCGTAAAGGCGCAGTGTTGGCACAGTTATCCGCCCCACATCTTGTCGCATATCTTCGGTGGACAACATGCGAAGCCCTTTTTTAAGCGCTTCTTCCGCAGGAGCAGGGAATTGGGTTACCTGTTCCCTAATGGCTTTAATATCCTGCTTAGCGGTTTCACTTCCCATCGCTTGGATAGCCAAGAAGCGTTCTAGGGTTTTTTGATAGTTTTTCTCAAGCTGCGCTTCAAACATAGAGAGTAAATCGGCTGCAATACCAGGCCAACAAGGCCCTGCAATAAAACGCGGCGTTGAGGCGATGGTGACGAGACCGGTAAGTTTTTCAGGCGCTAATAGGGCAAGCTTCTGCGCAACCAACCCGCCTAAAGACCAGCCAACCACGACGCATCGCTCTGGTAGTTTATTCACTACAGCCTGCGCCAGCGAATCTGCGTTATACGGGGAAGGAACGATACCCGCATTCTCTCCGAACCCGGGAAGATCAATAGTAGTCACGCGAAAGTTATCGCTTAAGTAGGGAAGGAAGGATGTGAACGCACCGCTATTCATCCCCCATCCATGAAGAAATACAAGATCTACGCCTGTACCCTTTGTACGGGTGACAAGCTCGCCGTTTGTATGCAAACTTTCCATTTACACCTCCTCTGGCTGTAACGTGTTTTTTGAGACTACACGTAATGATGAAAATAGGTCGACGTTCGACAATTCAAGGAAGTTGATGGAATCAACACTATGAACCTTTCATGCTTGCTATGTTATCAGGCAAGTCCTGCGCCAGTATGTCACTGGTGTGAAGATGACATCTTTTTTTTCGATGAGCGGTTACACGGAAGTAATCTACTTCACTACGGCCCTGTTGCAGGCCACGTCAAGCATAGCCACTACGATTCACTTAGTGTGCTAGGGCTTCATACATGGCCCATGTCATCGCTGGTTCACCAGTTGAAGTTTACGCATTCCCTTACCGCAGGAAAAGTGTTAAGTCACTGGTTTGTCCATAAAAAGCGACAGTGCACGCTAACAGTGCCTCATTTACTCCTTCCGGTTCCTATTAGTGCATGGCGATTAGCCACACGACACTACAACCAAGCCGCCGTATTAAGCCATCAGCTTAGCTATACATTTGGTATCCCGATTGATCACCAATGGGCCAGAAGACAGGGATTGAGTGTACAGCACCACCTATCTAGAGTAGCAAGGGCAGAAAATGCAAGCCGCGTATTTCACCTATCGGCCTCCTGCATAGACCACTCAATCAAGGCTCTGGGACACAAGAAAAACGGACGTGACCTCACCGTCGCTATTGTTGATGACGTACTCACCACTGGGGTAACAGTGAACACGCTGAGTAAGCAGTTAAAAATGCGCTACCCGAAGATAACGGTTCAAGTGTGGGCAGCGGCGTTCACGCCGCCGCCGAAAAGCAGCTTATTTCAATACGCGTAAGCGGCGCGGCCAAATAGCCCACCTTAGTGAGCGCCCACTTACCGCTTACACTCACTGCTGCTGTTGTGCATTACCGAATGAAGTGAGATTGATAAATCGCATTCGCAAGCATTTTATTTGTGCCATACCAATACCCTCTAAATTGCGTATTGTCCGTAAAGCCTATAACCACACCACGCCCCATTTTTTGCGCTGTAACGGCCGTAGACTCTGCCATTAAAGCGACCATAGCGTTATCACTAAACCCCGCCATTAACGGTTCATCGGTATAGCGCGCTGGGGTGACAAATGGCGAATTGCTGGCTTCAACTATCATATTGTTGGTTTTAAACATTGGCAGTGTATCGTCATCGTAGCCGTAGAATAAAGGATGTGATTTATCGATATTGGCCTCAAAAACAGCCCCCGCCACTAACTTTCTAGCGTAAAGCGAGGCTCCATCCTTATAGCTAAGCTCACTGTCATCAAACGCATTATCTATGCTCTCTTGGCTAACCATTTCGATATCCAGCCACTTATGCTCGGCGAAATAACGCAGCGCAGACTTTTGTCCGATGACTACACCACCCGCTTTAACCCAGTCTTCTATCTTTTCGTTTTCCGAATCAGAGAAGTGATAGCGGCCACTTGGAAACAAAATATGGGTGTAGGTTACACTGGGGTCGCTTAGCGCCCTCGCCACATTGTGCTGATCTACAATGCTCGCAGGCAGGCCGACCTTCGTATCGAAATAGTGCCACATCTCACCCGCTTCATATTCACTGGTGCCTTCACCACCGACAATAAGTACCTGTGGTAAAGCTACCGGCTTCATGCTTCTGCTGCCTAAGTCGTTTCCGGTAGGCGTTAAGCCGCTGCGAAGGCTAAATACTGGTACCTGCAGCTGTTGCTGTACGCTTTTAAGAATAGACGCCAAATTTTCCGGCTGGCCTAAGCCTTTAGGAATAATGATACTGCCTGGCTGCAGCGCGATATTTTTGCCATTGTACTGAACGGCAGAAAAGGGCTTTTCGCTGCTACGCACTTTAACGCCGGCTTCAAGTAAGGTTTGAAGCATGGCCGGGGCATAGTAGTGCTGCCAAGAAAATGCGTAGGCATAAGCATCGCTTTGAATTGAATTTAGCGTTGCTTGCTTTAGTGTGTCTCTAGCACCTAACTCGAGACCGCGCGCATCGCCTTTGTCCAAAGGCGCATAGTCTAAGTTAAAAGCTAACGCTAAATTCCACGTGGACACATCGTAAAAAGTATTGTTTTCAAACGACGTTTGCGTTGAAAAAATAGATTTAACCAAACGATACTGCGGCTGATTTGTGGGAATATATATCGCCTGACCTGCGCTATAGCGAACCTTATTCACCTCATGGTTTTCTGTTAGCACTTCATAGCGGATGTGATGCTGATTTAGCAGCGCGATAAACGCATTAAAGCGGCCAGTATCGTTTGACACACCAACTACAAAGCCGGAATGTTCGTCCTTTTTAGCAAGCGATTGGGTGCTTTTAACAAACCCAGATTGGTAATCAAGAATTGCGGCTTTATTTGCCAATGCGCCTCTAAAGGTGCTTAGAGACGTGGTAATTTGATTGGCAATGGTGTCTTTGAAGGCAAGCTTGCCATTGATAGAGTCCTGAAGGTGACCTCGTGAACTGGCCTGCTCAAAAAGAATACCTATACTGCCGTGCAGATCAGGGTAAGTTGACCCTTTCCCTGCATAAAAGTCATCAAAAGCTTCTTGAGTGAAATACAGTTCCCCTTGCTCGTCAAAGGCAGCAGCATGATATTGCGCAAGGGCCTCGGTTAGCGTTACGTTTTCATCTGGCGTTAAAGGGTTTTTGCGCGAGCGAACACCGGGCTGAAAGAAGTAGGTGCTATCGGTACCCATTTCGTGAAAGTCGGTCAGTATATGCGGGCGCCATTTATGGAACTGCTTAATACGTGCTTGCGACTCCGGGTGGGCCAATAACAACCAGTCGCGGTTTAAGTCGAACCAATAATGATTGGTGCGCCCAGAGGGCCAGCCTTCGTCATGTTCGCGGTGACGACTGTCAGAAACCAACTGCTTTCCCTTGTGCATATTCGCCCACTGAGCAAAGCGTGATAGACCATCGGGGTTGAAAGACGGGTCGAACAGCACAATATTATTGTCTAACAAGGCATCAATTTCTTTACCTTCGCCAGCAGCGAGGTAATAAGCCAGTGCAAGCGAGGCATTTGTGCCCGAGGGTTCATTACCGTGAATACTGTAACCCATATAGAAAACTAGCGGTGCGTCGCTACCGACCTTGTCGCCACTTTCCATAGCGTTAATGTGCTGTTTTCGAAGTGTTTCGATATTCTTGCGGTTTGAAGGCGACGTAATAGTCAACAACAAAAGCGGACGATTTTCATGAGTGCGACCGGTTTCCTCAAGGGTGATACGATCGGACTTTTCGGCTAATACCTTCATGTAATTCACGACTTGGTCGTGGCGAACATGCCACTCGCCAATGTTGGCACCAAGTACCGATTCCGGTGTAGGGATATTCGGGTTATATGTCACGCTATCGGGTAGGTATGCGGTAACCGGCTGTCCACCCACATCTGGCGTTAGGGTAACCGTTGAATTTAAGGCTTGCTGTGCATATGCTTGCTGGCTAATCGTTGCACCAAAGGCAAATGAGCTAAGGGCCAATAATGCGGCAAATTTAAATCGGCTGTTTTTGGTGGAGTAATGCAATTTCGCTAACATAGCGCTTCCCGTCTTGTTGTTATGGTTGAGAAGTAAATGCTATAAGCACGCTTCCCAACAAATTCGATTTACTGGAATAATTTATTTAATTAATACCTGACTGTTTTAGTCAGGTAAATTTGTTACAATAATCCAAATTTCAAAATATGTAGGACTTGCTGATGATAACTATATCAGAAGAAGCCCAGGCTCACTTCGTAAAACTGTTGAGTAAACAAGAGTCTGGCACGAATATTCGTGTATTCGTCGTAAACCCAGGCACTTCGTCGGCAGAGTGTGGCGTGTCCTATTGCCCGCCAGATGCTGTGGAAGAGACTGACACACGCTTAACGTTCAACGGTTTTGACGCGGTCGTAGATGAAGAGAGCGCACCGTATTTAGACGAAGCTGAAATTGATTATGTAACCGACCAAATGGGCTCGCAACTCACGTTAAAAGCGCCTAACGCTAAAGCGCGTAAGGTGTCTGATGATGCGCCGCTTATTGAACGTATTAATTACATGATCGAGTCGGAAATTAATCCGCAGCTAGCTAACCACGGCGGCCAAGTTGTACTTACCGAACTCACTGATGACGGCTATGCTGTACTTCAGTTTGGTGGTGGCTGTAACGGTTGCTCTATGGTTGATGTAACGCTTAAAGATGGCATTGAAAAACAAATGCTTGAACAGTTTGCAGGCGAGCTAAATGGCGTACGCGATGCAACAGAACACCAAGCAGGTGAGCACTCTTACTACTAAGGGCGACGCCAAGCCGTTATAGGTTCTCAACCTTATGCTAACGCAAGATATACACAAAAGCTGGCAACGATTTAAAATGGGTCTCACCCTTTTCGTTGTCGGCGTCTTGCTTTTATTTACCACAAGTCACCTTCACACTACGCTTTACTATTTAAGCCTTCTCGTTTTATTTGTGGGCTTCGCCCTAGCCATGTTGGGCTATTTCGGTATTTTCATTCAGCGTTTTTCGTTTCTAAAAAATAAAAAGCCGCCACCTAAGTTTTAATCACGCTTTGACGTATCAAAAGCCCTTACCAGCATTAGCTTAGGCTCAGCACAGTTTCAAAAAGCCACAACCTACTTTCTTTTAAAGTGCTATCTCTTTCTTGACACATAACGATGTTATGGCATGTAATGAAAGTTCAGATGGCAAGTAGTCAATGCAGCTCCAAACAGGTAGATTAGTTTAAAACACCCATGACGCAACGGTAGATATGATGAAAAAACTTGGTTTGTTAGGCGGAATGAGTTGGGAGTCTACGGTCAGTTATTATCAAGCAATAAACCGAGGGGTGAATGCCCGCCTTGGCGGCTTACACAGCGCTCAACTCGTTTTGAGCAGCGTTGATTTTGCGCAGATAGAACAGCTTCAACATAGAGGAGACTGGAGTAAAACCGCAGATATTCTCACTCAAGAAGCCAGAAACCTTGAGCTAGCTGGCGCAAAAGCCTTGGTTATCTGTACCAATACCATGCACAAAGTAGCCGACACCATTGAGCAAAATATTTCAGTCCCGCTTATTCATATCGCCGATGCTACAGGTAACGAGCTTCAACAGCATAGCGTTAAAAAAGTCGGGCTACTCGGCACACGCTTTACCATGGAGCAACCCTTTTATAGGTCGCGCATAGAAAATAATTTTAACATTGATGTTATTACGCCCAATGCACGACAGCGAGATATTGTGCATAAGATAATTTATGAACAATTATGCAAGGGCGTGATTTGTGTTGACTCCCGTAACGCGTATATTGAGATTATTAACGCACTTGCAGGCAAAGGTGCTGAAGGCATTATTTTAGGCTGTACGGAAATCGCATTATTGATACAGCAGCAACACACCCAAGTTCGGTTATTCGATACCACTGCTATTCACGCATCTGCAGCCGTCGACATTGCATTAAGTGATTGAGGGTCTATTAACCCTATTTGATCGATGGGGCTTACCCCAGATTTAAAAAGAGGACACAACTATGTTTAGCCACGTTATGTTAGGTGCAAATGACCTTGAAGCGTCGAAGAAGTTTTATGATGCCGTTTTAGGCGTACTGGGCTACGAGCCCGGGGTTTTTGATGAACACGGACGAGTATTCTACTACACGCCAAAGGGTATTTTGGCGCTAACCAAACCGATTAACGGTGAAGCCGCCACACATGGTAACGGCACAACACTCGGCCTTGCTGCCCGCACACCAGAGTTGGTAGATGAGTGGCATAAAGTAGGAAGCGAGAATGGGGGTGTTCCATGTGAAGATCCACCAGGCATTCGAGGCAATGGCGAACGCCAACTTTACCTTGCTTACCTGCGAGACCCTGCAGGCAATAAGCTTTGTGCCACGCACATCGTCAAGATGTAACGGTTAAAAATATTAAGCCTGCCGAGGCTTCATTGCCATCTGCAGGCTTAGTTATACGTTTTACTACCCGTTAGAAGACGCCAGTTCTTCACGCTTGTCTAACCGATAAAAGCTCCAAGCCAATGTCACGCCCCTAGCTAGTAAAAAGGCAAGTAGGGCATACCATAGGCTTACATTACCCTGGTTTTTGGTGAGGTACCACACGGGGAAGTAGACGCCTAGCGCACTTATTATCATAGTATTTCGCATTGCGCTGGCTCGGGTAAGGCCAACAAATACACCATCGTATAAAAAGCACCAGTGCGCCAACAAGGGAAGTAAAACCATCAAGCTAAGGTAGGGCAGTGCTGCCCTTACAATGCCACCATGCTCGGTAAGTAGCTCAATAATGGCTTCACCTGCTGCGTAAAATATCAGGCTATAGATAAGGGCAAAAATACTCGACCAAACTAGCCCTTGATAAGTACGCCGTTTAATTTCGGCCGTATTTGAAGCCCCTTTGGCTTCCCCCACCAGCGCTTCCACACCATAGGCAATGCCATCTAACCCCAGAGCAATCAAAACGAAGAACTGCATAAGTATAGCGTTGACCGCTGCCGACGTTTCGCCGTAGCGGGCGCCTTGAATAGTGAGGAACGCTAAGCAGCCTTGCAATGCTAAGTTGCGTAATAGCATGTCACCGTTTAGCTTCATCAACACTTTTCGGGTAGCGCGGTTAAACCACGATGCACTTACCGCTACACCGCCAACCTGTTTAAAAGCCACCACTAGCGCCATTATTGCCATGGTATATTCAGCGATTACGCTGGCTAGCGCTACGCCAGCCACAGACAGGTTCAGGCCAAACACAAATATCACATCGAGCGTGGCATTTAATAAATTCCCCACAATTTGAATGGTCATAACGCTGCGCGTTTTCTGTTGCCCCACTAACCACCCCACCAATGCAAGATTCAGCATGGCAGCAGGTGCCCCCCACACTCGGGTCGAAAAGTAATGTTGAAGGTGAAGGGCTACGTCACTGTTTGGCTGGGTTAAGGTTAAGCCTACAGAAAGAATAGGGGACTGAAGAACAAGCACGGCGCCCCCCAACAACAAGGCTACGGCCACCGTTTGCCATAATACTTTCGCCGACTCTAATGTATTGTTCTGCGCGCCTTTAGCTTGGGCACTTAACCCCGTTGAAGACATGCGAAGAAAACCACATACCCAGTATATTTGGGTTAATATGAGCGCACCTACCGACGCCCCCGCAAGCATGGCGGGTAACGACATGTGCCCGAGAACCGCAGTATCCACTAAGCCTAATAGCGGTGTAGTAATATTCGCTAAGATCATGGGAAGCGCTAGGGCTAACAGACGGGTATGATCGTCAAAAAAGGAGCGCTGAGTTACTTGGAAACGGGACATAAATGATCTCAGTAGGGGTTGGTTTCGCTATATACTATCAACTTATGGCGCAGCATAACTAAAACGCGCACTGGCTCATCTAAGTAGCAAACAGGTAAAGACGCGTTCATACAAGAGTTTATCATGCTATTAAATTTGATCAGGCACTCAATGGATGATGATATGAAAACAAGCAATGTGGTACACAACAGAACGATGAAACGCACGAATGTCAAATATCTAGCAATAATGTTCATGGGGTTTTTTAGTGTATTGTTTTTCGCGCCAGCCCTCTCTGCAACCCCTGCGGCTGATATCAACAATCAAGTTGAGGCAAGCAGCGATTCAACGCTAAGCACCACCCCAAACGCCGCAATTCTGCTTTATCACCATGTATCGTCTTCAACGCCTGCCAGCACGAGTATATCGCCTGAGACCTTTAAATCACACATGGAATACTTGGAAACGCACCACACAGTAGTGCCGCTTCAGGACGTTGTTTCCGCGATACAAAACAACACCACACTGCCTGAAAAGGCTGTCGCTATTACGTTTGACGATGGCTATGCCAATATTTTAGACAATGCTCACCCAATTCTCGCCGAAATGGATTTTCCTTATACTGTGTTTATTAACCCCAATGAAATTGGCGTAGGCCCGCAGCAGTTAACATGGGAGCAAGTCGTTGCCATGCATAACGACGGCGTTGTGTTTGCCAATCACACCCTAGACCATTTACACATGCTAAATGGTGAGCAGGAAATGGGCGAGCGCACATGGCTCGACACCGTATGGCAAAACGTTGAAAGTGCAGAACAGAAGATAGCAGATAGGCTGGATATCAGCCTTAAATATTTGGCCTTCCCATTTGGCGAATACAATACGGCGCTCGCCAATAAGCTTGAAGCTGAAGGTTATGTAGGGTTTGGACAACACTCGGGAGCGGTAGGCCCTAACAGCGATATGCAGGCCCTCCCACGTTTCCCCGCGGCGGGCCCCTACGCTAACTTAGCTACACTTAAAACCAAGCTAAACAGTCTAGCTATGCCAGTCACACATACCACTCATCAGAACCCACGAATGACTCAAAGAAGGCTGACCTCTCCTATTAGCCTTACTATCGACAGTGACGATGTGCGCCTTTCTCAGGTAAATTGCTTTTTTAGCGGCAAGCCAATAGAAACAAATATTGAAGGTAACGTACTGACCTTTAGCGTAAATGAAATGCTCCCCGTAGGGCGGTCACGGGTTAACTGCACGGCACCATCTAATACACAGGCCGGGCGCTACTACTGGTATTCGACGCCTTTTTTTGTGGCCGATGAAAAAGGGAATTATCCAGATTAAGTAGAAGCGATTGTTTTAACATACAACAAGGGCTGCTATGTATATTAAAGCAGCCCTTACATAACGAATGGTTTACCTACACGGGTTTGGAAAAGCGGATAAACCCTTTGTTTATCGACTCTTCTACAAAGTCATGGCGTTGATAAAAACGAATGGCGGGGATATTCGATACTTCAACGTCCAACACCAGCTTACGCTTTTGCAGCTTTGCAGCGCGGGCCTGCATAGTGTCAATCAGCTGTGAGCCTACTCCCGAACGGCGCGCACTTTCAGCAACAGATAAATGGCCAATCATAAGCTCGGTGTTGGTTGGCGGCGTTAAATTTATGGCTACCGTTTGGTTGCGCATCAGAACCGTCATGGCTTCATCAAGGGTAAAATAAGACGTTATACTGTCGAGCGTTGCTCTATCAAATGCTGCGCCTAGCTTGCTATGCCAGCAGGTAACGACACCAAGAACCTCATCACCTTTGCATGCCACCCAATGATTATTGAAACCATACTGACCACCACCAAGCGCCCACGCATGGGAAAGATAGCCATCGGCCGTTTTGTTCTTATTGTGTCCAAAGATAGACGTTAATAATGACTGCGCCGCATTTAAAATAAGTGGCGCAATTTGCGCAGCATCAGAAGCTACGCCTTGCCTGATTTCAATTTCCATACTACTGCTTTGAGATAATTACTGGCATGTCTGCCAATATTTGCTGGGAATCACTTATCGATAGCTTTCCTGGCTCTCTTTTTGGTTTAAATCTTCCTATCACCCTAGCTTCAGGGTCGATAAGTACAACGGACGCACTGTGATCAACTAAATAATTGGGGTTGTCGGTACTTTCTGCAATAGCATACATCATTCCCAAGTTGCGTACGAAGGGAAAAAGCGCTTTATGCTCGCCGGTAAGGGCAATGAACTCTTCATTAAAATAGCTCACATACTCTGCCAGTCTTTCAACTGAGTCGCGTTTTGGGTCCACAGATACAAAAACAATGCGAATTGGTTCGACGCTATTTAGGGCTTGAAGTTCTGGGTAAATATTATTGAGCTCAGCCATGGTAGTAGGGCAAATGTCGGGGCAAAAGGTATAGCCCACAAACACAAGGCTCCACTGGCCTTTTAAAGACGACGTATCAAAGCGTTCGCCCTTATGCGATACCAAGGAAAAAGGCGATATAGTACGTGGTTCTGGGTAGGTTTGAAAATAGTCAGGCTCGCCTTCAACACTCGGGGGCGCAATATAAAGCGCCCCGACTATGCCAGCACAAAGTGCTAAAAACGCAACAAGGCCGACAGTGATTCGTTGATTCATAAACTCAGTGGTATGTAGTGATCTAAGAGTAATACTACAAACAATACCATGAGATGAATAATTGAAAACCTAAAAGTTTTCATTGCGGTTTGTGAATCTGCGTCGAACTTCAGCTTTAGCGCGTAATATAAAAAGCTAATATTCAATATACTCGCGCCAATTAGATAAATAAGATCGCTCATGCCAGTCAAGTAAGGTAGCAAGCACACAAGCCCTAACAATACTGTGTATAGCAACACGGATGTTTTGGTAAAAGAAATCCCATGAGTAACAGGCAGCATAGGCACTTTCGCTTTCGCGTAGTCTTTTTCTCTATGGATGGCAAGCGCCCAAAAATGCGGGGGCGTCCATGTAAAGATGATAAGTACCAACAAGAGTGCGTGGGCATGAATCTCGCCCGTTACCGCAGTCCAGCCTAAAAGCGGAGGGGCTGCGCCTGCTAGGCCGCCAATAACGATATTTTGAGGCGTTGCACGCTTTAAGTACATGGTGTAGATGAAGGCGTAGCCGACTAAGCTAGCCAGCGTGAGCCATGCCGTTATCATGTTTACAAAAAGAGCGAGGACCGCAAAGCCCACTACACCCAGTATTCCTGCAAACCAAAGGGCATTATTTATACTCACTTTACCTTTCGCCACGGGACGGTTAAAGGTACGCGCCATCACGCTATCTATTTTGTGATCGACAACATGATTAATCACCGCAGCTGACGCTGATAACATGCCTATACCGAGTAAGCCACAAATTAAAACCTCAGCCGATACCCAAGTAGGCGTGGCTAAGCACATGCCCACTAGCGCAGTTAACAGCAGCAACATCACCACATTCGGTTTAGTCATTTCATAATAATCGCGCCAGGTAACCTGTTGGTATTGGCGAGAAGCGCGTGCCTGTAATGGAAGTGATTTAGCCATGGAAACCTCCTGGAGCTCTAGGGAGAATATGAGAAGCGGAAGACCCAGAAATAGGGCCAGGTGAATTTGCGTGAGTGCTAAACGCGCCCGCGGGATTAAACGGCGTAGAGGGTGGCGACGGTGTAGCGATGCCCACTGAACTGTCTTTTTCCCCTTCTTTTTTGTACACGGCATTGCGTTGCAACACGGTAGCCACAGTAAAAATTAGGTTTAGCAAAGCAAGCAGTAACACAGCGGCTACAGCGTTGTGCAGTACCGCCACCGCTAATGGCAACATGAAAACAACATTGCTAACCCCTAGTGCCACCTGCATGCACAACGCGATTAACATAACTACACTGACGTACTTTTGTTTTTGCGTAGCAAAATTGCTTACCAATACGCGAACCCCCAAGGCTAGCAAATACAAAAAAGTGATAACTGCGCCTAGTCTATGCACAATATGCATCGTTACCCGCTCGCCATAGTCGTGAGCGCCAAATTCATAATTATCCGCATTGGGTACGCTAAAAGCGCCTTTAAAATCGATACGCCCTTGCCAGCCGCTTTCACACACCGGAAGCTCAGTACATGCAAGGGCTGCGTAGTTTGCCGACGTCCACCCCCCTAAAGCAATTTGCGTAACTAATACGCCTAAGCCAACAAACGCAAAAAACTTAACAGAAGACTGAAACGCGGTAGCGCGAGGCCCACTAAAAGGGTGCTCTTCATATTGTAAAGCATCAGTATTGGCCGCTTGATGACGGCGTAGCCGAAGGTACAGAATAAAGAGGCATGAAAGTACCGAGAAGCCGCCGAGAAGGTGCCCCATCACCACAACAGGAAGTAGATTAAGTGTTACCGTCCACATGCCAAGTGCCGCTTGAAATATAATCAGCCCCAGCAGCAGTAACGGCAGTTTAACCGGCGTGCCCTTGTCACGCTGCCGAAGGGCGATAACGGCGATAGCAAGTACACAAACTCCCAGCGTGCCAGCAAAATAACGATGAATCATTTCGTTCCACGCTTTAAAGGCCTCGACAGGACGTTCTGGGTAGG
Organism: Alteromonas sp. G5_S2_22_S1; assembly: GCF_054968525.1. NCBI lineage: Bacteria > Pseudomonadati > Pseudomonadota > Gammaproteobacteria > Alteromonadales > Alteromonadaceae > Alteromonas > Alteromonas sp. G5_S2_22_S1. The sequence goes on from NZ_JBQKUJ010000007.1 coordinate 92,490, forward strand.
CCGCGTTTGCCTGAGCCACTTTTTCCTCGCTTAGAGGTACCGTTAAATTACCATAGCACCCTGGCCAATCAGGGCAGCCCAGCCCAGCGTCCGTAAGCCTTGTATAAGCACCCAAAATTATGACTACCGCCGCTAAGAAAATACTGAATAGGGTTAACTTTTTCATCGTTATTATCCTATGCGAGACAGTTTTAGAAGCTTTCTCATGTCGGCTAGCATATTGCGACTTTCCATCACCGCCTCTTTTCTGTCGTTGTTTATCTCATAAAAGAGCATGGCGTTGTTTTGGGTATCTACGATGTAAACACTGCTTGATAAAAGAGCCGTGGGGGACGTAACCTTTAGCGTTTCAACAAAAGGGTATTCGCTCAACGCGGCGAGCGCTTTTTGATCGCTTGAAGACGTAGAGACGACCAGCGCCTGAGCACGGTCCGACTCTTTACCTAGTGCTAACCACACTTGGTTAATGCTAAATAGGGCGTTCTCGCACACGCTATCGCACGTTTCGGGCATGACGTAAAGCAATCGCCATTTCGGCTCTGCATCTTTAAGCAAAGCACTCATATCAATGGTAGGCGCTAGCAAATTACCTTTATTGGTCGCGCCTTTGGTGAACCAGTCGTTATCAAGGGCAAGCTTTGCCAACACCACAGGCAAAACAAACACCGCCACCATAATAATTAACGTCTTTTTTGAAGCAGTATTACTCATAACTACGTCCTTTCTTACTAATTACAAAGCCGCCAATAGCGGCGGCGGCTATGGCTAAACCAAACCATTGCAGCGCATAGCCAAGGTGCTTTTCAGGAGACATTACAACCGCCTTATGCTCGCGAATAAATGCGGGGTCGGGGGTTGTAAGTTGAAGAATAAAAGGTAAAAAGTTGCGCTCTAACGCATGGCTTAAAGCAGCAAAATCGATGTACTGAACAAGTGCCGGGCTTTGCGCAAGTGCCATATTCGTTTCTTTAACTAACGGATTTTCACCGGGCGCACTGATAATGCCGGTAAATGCCCGCATATCGCTAGCCAAGCGGATATCCGGTAAGGTTCGGGTTAAGTCTGGCGCCGGCACCCAACCGAAATTAACCAATAGCCAGCCTGCATTGGTATACACCGGAGCGAGAACATCAAACCCCACCCGTTGCTTGTGAATTTGGTTGTCTAAAAGCAGGACGTGATTGGCGTCTAATGCGCCGCTAAACGATACCGTAATATCTCGGGGATCCTGATTTAAAAGCGCTTCTTCTAAACTCAAGGTTCCATTGCTTTGCTTTTGCGCTATGCTAGCTAAGCGTTGTTGCTTTTGGACCATGCGATCAAGTTGCCAATACCCTAAACCGCACATTATCGCCACACTAAAGCCTGTGAGTAACCAAGGAATAACGCGGCTAGTGCGAGAGAACATAGTTATCTCGCCCCGTGCACAAATAAAATAAAAACAGAGGTGAGTATGCTAATAAAAATAATCCTTGTTGCTCTTGTGCTGTACATGATTGTGAACTTGTTCATGGCAATGCGCGTTATGATGAAAAACGACACGTCGAAAGGCCCTATGAGTAAATATATTGGTCGGCGTGTACTGACTTCAGCCATCATCGTCATTCTTATTCTTATCGCTATTGGTACCGGCTTAATTACCCCAAACCCAAGGCCTTATTGAGTTTGGGGCTTCTTGCTTTATAGCACGTAAACAAAGAGATAAAGCATGACCCACACCACATCAACAAAGTGCCAATACCAGCTTCCGGCTTGAAACGCGAAGTGATTATCTGGCGTAAAATGCCCTTTCAAAACCCTAAAAAACATCACGATAAGAATGATAGTTCCAAGGGTGACGTGCATGCCGTGAAACCCAGTAAGCATAAAGAAAGTATTGCCATAAATGCCTGACTGAAGGGTTAAACCCAAGTCGCGATACGCGTGGACATATTCCTCCACCTGCAAGAATAAGAACCCACACCCAAGTAAGATGGTAATGCCAAGCATAAGGGTTAATTGCTTGCGTTTATTCTGCTCTAGCCCCACATGCGCAAGGTGCAAAGTTATAGAGGAAATGAGTAGAATTACGGTATTAATAGTCGGTAGACCGGCGGCGCTCATCTCTTGTGTTGTCACTCCGCTCGGCGTACTTACCAGCGGCCACATAGCTTCAAATGTGGGCCACAGTACCTCGTTGGTCATGGCATTATTTGATGCGCCTCCCAACCAGGGAACAGCGATAAATCTCGCGTAGTAAAGGGCGCCGAAAAACGCAGCAAAAAACATGACTTCTGAGAATATAAACCAGCTCATTCCCTGTCGATACGAGCGCCCTAACTGATCGCTGTACAGCCCCGCCATCGACTCGTCAATTTGGTTTTTAAACCAGCCGATAAGCATCACTAATAACACTGCGACACCCGCAAGAAGGATATGGCCTCCGTAGCCAGTTTCCCCTTTTGTGGCTTCTACAACATAGTTTCCTGCCCCCACGGCGATAAGAAATAATGCGATAGCACCAACAATGGGCCAAGGGCTTTGCGCGGGTACATAGTATTTTTGGTATTCATCTTTTTGAATTTCGGGCTGCATTTTTTTCTCCTTATCCCTTGTGCCTATTCACCGGTCGACGGTGTCGAAGCCATAAAGGGATTCGGTGTTGTCGTTAGGTCACTTGCTCGCGCTGTGACGTCATAGAGTGTGTACTGCAAAGTAAAAAAGGTAATATCTTCAGGTAACTGAGGGTCTACATAAAACTGCATAGGCATGTAGGCTTCGCTACCTGCGGACAAAGGCTGCTGGTTAAAACAGAAGCATTCCGTCTTATTTAAATAAAGTGCTGCCATGCCTGGTGATACAGAAGGAATGGCTTGAGCCACAATATTGCTAGAGGCTGGGTTTCGAACGTAAAACGACACCGTGTTGAGCTCACCGGGGTGAACTTTCACACGCTTCGTCTCGGCGCGAAACTCCCACGGCATGCCGGTATTCGTGCGGGTAATAAACTCGACGGTCACTGTTCTGGACGTATCAATTTCAACCGACTGATAAACTGCTGCAGTCCCTTCGGTTTTGCCGTTAATTCCCGTTACATCACAAAACACATCGTAAAGAGGAACAAGTGCGAAGCCGAAGCCAAACATACCGATAACAATGGCGATAAGCTTGATCACCATTTTGTTGTTTGCACTTTGTTGTGACATCACGCTACCTCCGAGTAAATTCAAAGGTAAGGACTGTTAAACGCTATGATATGCGCCCCAACATCCCTACCGTCTGTAGTGTGTGAATTTCCTTACTCACACAGGCCATGCCTCACGTATAACACGCCCAACCTAAGCGCTTATTTAACAACAGGTGGGGTTTCGAACGTGTGGTAAGGAGCAGGTGATGGAATTTCCCACTCAAGACCTTCAGCGCCGTCCCATACCTGCGCTGACACGCCTTCTCCCTGCTTTTTGCAAGCCTTAATAAGCAATGCGAGGAAGATAAGTTGAGATAAACCAAATGCGAAGCCGCCCAAGCTTATCCACTTGTTAAAATCGGCGAACTGTAAAGCATAATCTGGAATACGACGTGGCATGCCCGCCAAACCTACAAAGTGCATAGGAAAAAACAAAACATTCACCGACACGAGGGAACACCAGAAATGCCATTTTGCCAACGCAGTGTCGTACATTTTGCCGGTCCATTTAGGTAGCCAATAGTAAACGGCTGCCATGATGGAAAAGACAGCCCCTGTCACAAGTACATAGTGAAAGTGAGCCACTACGAAGTAGGTATCGTGGTATTGGAAGTCAACTGGCGTTATCGCAAGCATAAGTCCCGATAACCCGCCTATGGTGAAAAGCACGATAAAGGCAATCGCAAACATCATCGGCATTTCAAAACTTAGCGAGCCACGCCACATAGTGGCCACCCAGTTAAACACTTTTACGCCAGTTGGCACCGAAATAAGCATGGTGGCAAACATGAAAAACATTTCCATATAAACCGGCATGCCCGTGGTAAACATGTGGTGAGCCCAAACGACAAATGACAACAGCGCAATGGACGCGGTTGCATAAACCATAGAAGCATAACCAAATAGCTTTTTACGGGAAAAAGTAGGAACAATTTGCGAGATAATACCAAAGGCCGGCAATATCATTATGTACACTTCAGGGTGACCGAAGAACCAAAAAATGTGCTGGAACATGACGGGGTCACCGCCACCTGCTGCATCAAAGAAGCTTGTTCCAAAGAATTTATCGGTCAATACCATGGTTACCGCGCCTGCTAGCACTGGCATAACGGCAATAAGAAGGAATGCAGTGATTAGCCATGTCCACACAAATAGCGGCATTTTCATCCAGGTCATGCCAGGGGCACGCATATTGAAAATCGTCACAATAACGTTAATCGCCCCCATAATGGATGAAATGCCCATTATGTGAACCGAAAACACAAACAGCGCTGTAGAATCGCCGCTATATGTTGTGGAAAGTGGCGCATAGAACGTCCAGCCAAATGCTGGGCCACCGCCTTCCATGAACAGCGAGCTCAACAGTATGAGAAACGCGCCGGGCAGGATCCAGAAACTCCAGTTATTCATGCGAGGCAATGCCATATCTGGCGCACCTATCATCATGGGGATTAACCAGTTAGCAAGCCCGGTAAAAGCAGGCATTACCGCGCCAAAAACCATGATAAGCCCATGCACTGTGGTCATTTGGTTAAAGAAATTTGGTTCAACAATTTGTAAGCCAGGCTGAAACAGTTCAGCCCGGATAACCATTGCCATCGCACCGCCCACTAAGAACATGATAAAGGCGAACCATAGATAGAGTGTGCCTATGTCCTTGTGGTTAGTGGTAAACAACCAACGGGTAACCCCCTTTGGAATATGGTCGTGATGCTCATGATCATCGTGTTGCGCAGAGGTATCTGGCGAAATAACTTCAGTTGCTTTGCTCATGATCTGCTCCTAGTTTCCGTTCGCAACAGCGTTGACATCTTTAGCCTGAACCATGTCACCGGTGTTGTTACCCCACGCATTTCGCTCGTAGGTAACAACAGCTGCTATTTCTTTAAGACTTAACATTTTGCCAAAGGCTTGCATGGCCGTGCCTGACTTACCGTGAAGCACAATGTCGATATGGCCTTGCTGATCTTCTTTGGCCATTTTGCTGCCTTTGAGTGCTGGAAACACGCCAGGGAGACCTTCACCGTTTGGCATGTGACATGCTGCGCAAGTCGCGTTATAAACACGCTCACCTTCTTGCATTAACTCGTCCATCGACATATTCATAGAAAGGAGACGCTGCTCTTCTTCTTTTGCCTGACGAACCATTGCCTCTTGTTCACTCATCCACTTATCAAACTCAGCGGGCTCTTTGGCAATAACCACAACGGGCATATAACCGTGATCTTTTCCGCACAATTCAGCACACTGTCCGCGATAAATGCCGGGCTCATTTACATTGGCCCATGACTCGTTAATAAATCCAGGGTTGGCATCTTTCTTAACGGCAAAATCTGGAACCCACCACGAATGAATAACGTCGTCAGAGGTAATAAGGAATCGTATTTTTTTGCCCGTAGGTATCACTAGTGGACGGTCAACCTCAAGTAAGTAGTTATCGGTTTTCTGAAACTTGTTTTCAATCTGCTCTCTTTGTGTGGCAAGCAGCGAGTAGAACTCCACGTCACTGTCCATATATTTATAATGCCACTTCCATTGCGACCCTGTGACCAACACTGTCATATCGGGTTCAGTGGTATCTTCCATCGCGATTAGCGTATTTGCAGCCGGTACCGCCATAAAAACGAGAATAAGGAAAGGGATAACGGTCCACGCGATTTCTACTTTTACATTTTCATGAAAGTTAGCGGGCTTAGCGCCACGAGACTTTCTATGTAGATACATAGACGCGAACATCACGCCAAACACGACCACCGCAATGCCAACACAAATGAAGAACATCAACATATGAAGGTCGTAAACCTGACCACTAATGTCGGTAGCACCGCGTCGTAAATTAAGTGAAGAGATTTCTTCACTTGCTTCTTGCGCGAAAATCAATGAAGAGAAAAGCAAAAATGGTAGGCTTGCGCACCACCTTGCCAATACGGTCGTTAGTTGTTTCACTCAGCACCTCCGGAATGGTACGGCTAAAGGCGCTATCTTGTTTTGCGCTAACCCTACCAAATGAATTGCGAACGATTGACCCATAACCTCAACTTGTAAAACAAATTTAGAGTCATTGTTATTATTTTGTTAATCTCTGTATAAGAATTGCGCAATAATGTCGTGCCGTCTAGTCTTTTCTATTAAAAATTTAACGAAGTGGTTAATATTTAATCATTTGGTTAAAAGTCAGCATAAGATGAGGTGTGCAGGAAGTAAGCTTTAGAATGTGCAAACGCGCAGTAAATCAAACGCCCATTTTGAACGTGGAGACAACGTCGATGTTACTTTAACTTGCTATTAAATAGACAAGTTAATCCACCTTGAACGACAGTTTTAAACAGTGCTTATATTTTGTAATAGCTGTCGCGGGAGGTATTCATGGACGAAATAAAGAGAAATCTACCGCACAATAGTGGATTCAAGGATTTCTAGTAGGAATAGGATATTCAAACCTAATTTGCCTAAAGCAGAACAAAAACGGGGAGTAAAAGGCACAAAAAAAGCGGCTAATGCACCGCTTTTGATCAAAGAAGCTAAAACCTTACATCCAATCAGCGTTTCGTATAACGCCTACTGCAATACCTTCGATTGCGAAGGGCTCATTTGCAAGGTCAACTTTTATCGGTGAAAACTCTTCATTTTCAGCATGAAGTAATACCTCGCGACCGCGTTTTTCTAGACGCTTCACAGTAACATCTTCATCAACTCGAGCTACCACCACTTGTCCATTATGTACATCAGTCGTGCGATGCACAGCTAGCAGATCACCGTCTAAAATGCCAATGTCTTTCATACTCATACCGTTTACACGAAGTAAAAAGTCTGCTTGAGGTTGGAATAGGGCTGGGTCTACCTTGTAATGAGACTCAACGTGCTCTTGAGCTAAAATAGGCTCTCCAGCAGCTACACGCCCAATTAAAGGCAGGCCTTCTTCCTCTTCAGCTTCATTGTCCAGAGGAATATTGAGCTTTATACCTCGCGACGTACCCGGCAAAATTTCAATCACGCCTTTACGCGCCAAGGCTTTCAAGTGTTCTTCCGCGGCGTTGGCAGAACGGAAACCAAGCTGACGGGCAATTTCAGCACGCGTAGGCGGCATTCCCGTTTCTTGCATGGTTGTTTTAATAAGTTCTAAAACTTCAGTTTGTCGAGCTGTGAGTGGGCGCATAAAAGACCTGTCTGTTCATACAGTTCCTGTAAGTATATACACCTAAAACCAAATAACAAGCACTTAGCGCGTCTTTTGCTTATTGTAGTTGATGAAGAGCGTATACCTTGCTCTTATCGAGCTAGCAGAAGCATAAATCGCAGCCGCTTGATAAGCGCGCCACTATCTTAAATACCTTTTTGTTTTTGAACTTGTTCAAATACATGGAGTCATTACAGCAAGTAAAGCAATGATATTGGCTTATCGCGAGATTGTGACGCGATTGTGTTACACTCCCCTTGTTTTTATTTCATAGGATTACATAGTTCATGTCGTGGATGCGAAAAGCCCTTTTGTCGGTATTTCATTATCCTGTAAAGTTACTGGTTAAAGCCCATAGTATTCCAGTTAACGTTGAAACCGAATTAGGAATAGATAAAAGCAAACCTATCGTTTATCTACTTCCCACCAACTCAGTGACAGACCAACTTTCATTGAGAATGTCGACCCAAGCTCTAGACTTACCCAGCCCAACTAAGACCTTAACGTTGGCAGGGAGAGAGTATTCATCGACGTTGTTTTTGCGAAAAACACAACCGCTTTTCCGCTCGTCGGCAAAAGACACGGGAATTGAAGAAGTCTTTACAGACCTTTTCCACCTGCACAGAGACCATGAGAATCTCGATTTACAAGTTGTGCCGGTTTATGTGACATGGGGCAGAGCACCAGGCCGCGGTAACCCGGGACTGAGCGACCTTATTGCTGATAAGGCTGCACCCAGCTGGTTGCGCAAGTTATTCATCGTGCTGTTTTTAGGCCGTGACAACTTTATCAATTACTCTAAGGCCGTTTCGGCGCGCGCCATGTCTAACCAACACGGTAGCGATCAGAGTATCGCTCATAAGCTCGTTCGGGTTGCCAGTACGCATTTTCAGAGAAAGCGCCAAAGTATGACGGGCCCTACGCTATTAGAGCGTCAAGAGCTCAATAATAGCGTATTGGGGTCTGATGCCGTACGCCGCGCCATTGCCGAGGAATCTAGAAGCAAAAAAGTATCTCACGACAAAGCAAAAGCGCGCGCCCAGTCATACATTACCGAGATTGCTGCAGACTATCGCGAGGGCCTTATCCGGTTTGGCGACAGGCTGCTTACGCGTATCTGGAACAAAATCTATAACGGCATAAGCGTAGGGCACGCCGAACGAATTCGCGAACTTGCTGCAAACGGACATGAAATTATTTATGTGCCGTGTCACCGCAGCCATATGGATTACCTACTGCTCACTTACGTGATTTATCACGAAGGCATGGTAACGCCCCATATCGCAGCGGGTATTAATCTTAACTTTTGGCCCGTAGGTAAAATGTTCCGCCGTGGCGGTGCGTTTTTCCTGCGTCGCAGCTTTGCAGGCAACAAGCTGTATACTGCGGTTTTCAGAGAGTATTTAGAGCTACTTTTCAACAAAGGCTACTCGGTGAAATACTACCCTGAAGGCGGTCGTAGCCGCACAGGTCGTCTTATTCCGCCGAAAACCGGCATGTTAGCCATAACCATTCAAGCCATGTTGAAAGGGGTGAATCGCCCTGTGAGCATCGTGCCTGTTTATATTGGCTATGAAAACGTGATGGAAGTGAAAAGCTACCTTAACGAACTTAAAGGGTCTAAGAAGAAAAAAGAGTCAAACCTTCAAGTCTTCTCTGCTATTCGTAAACTTAAAAATTACGGCCACGGATATGTGAACTTTGGTGAGCCCATTGCGCTGAACCAGTTCCTTGAAAGCCATGTGCCTAACTGGCGCGACTGTAGAGATGCTGAGCCCGAGAAGAAGCCTGCGTGGTTAACGCCTGCGGTTAATGAACTTGCTAATAACGTGATGACGCGAATTAACCGCGCAGCCGCGTTAAATGGTATGGCGCTTACATCGCTGTGTTTACTCTCTTCAAAAACACAAACCATGAGTGAGGCCGAGCTAAAACAGTCTATTGGCGATTTTATGGATTTGTTTAAAGCTGTTCCATTTAGTGACGACGCCACCATTCCTGATTCAACGGCAGAAAAATTGCTGCGCGATACGCTGAAACTCGGACGCTTTGATATTAAAGAAGATGACTACGGCCGGTTAATTAGCCCGCAGCCTAAGTCAGCGGTTTACCTGACATATTATCGCAACAATATTTTGCACTTATTTGCGATCCCAGGTCTTGTTATGGCCTCTGTTTTCGCGAAAAAAGGCACGACTAAGAACGATATACTTCAGCTAATTGCTGCACTTTATCCTTTACTGCAAAAAGAGCTTTTCTTGCATCTAACCCAAGATGAAGCTCTTGCGCATACTGACGCACTGATTACCGCACTGCTCAATAATGGGTTATTGCGTCAAAAAGACAAAGAGCTATTGCCTCCTGATGCTCACTGTAAACAATTCCATTCTGCATGGCTGTTAAGCCGCTGCATGCAGGAAACGTTACAGCGTTATGCCGTTGTGCTTACCATTCTTGATAAAGAAAAGGTAATTAGTCGAGGCGCCTTAGAGCGTGAGAGTAAACAAGTGGCCGAGCGTTTATCCGCCCTGTACGGGCTAAGTTCACCAGAGTTTTACGACAAGAACGTGCTGTCTAGCTTTATCGGCGCACTTAAAGAAAACCATTGGTTAGACTCTGAAAAAGATGGCAGTCTAAAGTACTCTGAAGAATGTGAAGCGCTTCGACAAGATGTAATGGCGCTAATATGGCCTGAAATGATGCAACATTTAGAGAATGTAGCGCTTAATGGTCAAACTAATTAAAGCTCGCCATTAACACTATCTATCAAAACGTAAAAAGCCCATGCTGCTGCATGGGCTTTTTTGTGCACCCTTTACCTTTGTTTGACACCGGTAAAAAGTAAGCCGTTTTTCACTTAAAGGTAAAGTGGCTCGTTGTAATGCCGCCTTGTATCGCTTCTCGGTAAACCATGGCTTAACGTGAAACAATGCAAGGCGATAACTTGAAAAGCCAAGCGCCTGCGCTCAGCGTTTTGATTTAGGCGGGTTGAGACAAGAAAAAACGATAAGCTGGATTATCCGTGACTTCTTCCACCTTGTAACCTAATTCGGCGACGTGCTGGTTAAAGTCATCCCGGCTTTCAGGCGCAATATCAAAGCCAGCTAACACTAGCCCCTCGGCTGCACCGTGGTTGCGATAATGGAATAAAGTAATATTCCACTGCTCGCCTAAGGTGTTTAAGAAATTCAGCAATGCTCCCGGGCGCTCCGGAAATTCAAAGCTAAATACCTGCTCGTTCAAGATAGTAGGTGGGCGACCACCAACCATATGACGTACGTGCAGTTTTGCCAGCTCGTTGTCACTTAAATTAACGCAGTCATAGCCTTTGCTCTCAAGGTCACCTTGCAGTGCAGCAAACTCTTGCTGACCGCCTTTAAGCTTCACGCCTACAAAGATATGCGCTTCACTTTCACTGGCATAGCGATAATTGAACTCGGTAATGGCCTTAGCCCCCACGCACTCACAAAACTGCTTGAAAGCGCCTTTGGTTTCAGGAATTTTTACCGCAAAAACTGCTTCTTTCTGCTCGCCTAATTCACAGCGTTCAGAAACATAGCGTAAGGTATGAAAATTGATGTTTGCGCCACACAAAATGCCACCAAGCTTCTTGCCCTTCAAGTCGTACTGCTTAGCGTATTTGCGAATAGCGGCCACCGAAAGGGCGCCAGCAGGTTCAGCAATAACTCGGGTGTCGTCGAAAATATCTTTAATTGCGCCACAAATTTCATCATTGGTAACGGTAATGGTTTCGTCAATTAAACGGTTACATAAACGAAAGGTTTCCTGCCCCATGACTTTGACCGCCACGCCATCGGCAAAAATACCGACGCTTTCCAGTTCCGTAGGCTCGCCTTGTGCTTTCGCTTTAATGAAACACGCCGACTCTTCAGACTCCACCGCCACAATCTTAATGCTGGGCTTTAGCTGCTTTAAATACACGGCAATCCCGGCAGCTAAGCCACCACCGCCCACGGCGATAAATAAAATATCAAGGTGTGGGTTTTGCTCTAATAGCTCTCGCGCAACCGTACCTTGGCCTGCAATTACATCAGGGTCGTCAAACGGCGGTACGAAGGTATAGCCATGGGTCTCACACAGTGCTTTAGCATGGTTACTGGCTTGGTCAAAGCTGGTGCCATGCAATACCACATTCACGTTTTCACCACCAAAGCGACGTACTGCGTCTACTTTAATGTCAGGGGTGGTTTCCGGCATAACGATGGTTGCCTGAATACCCTTCATTTTTGCGCTATACGCCAAGCCTTGCGCATGGTTACCGGCAGAAGCACCAATAACCCCGGCTTTAAGCTGAGCTTCACTTAGTGAACAAATACGGTTGTAGGCACCACGCAGTTTAAAGCTTTTAACCGGCTGCTGGTCTTCCCGCTTTAGGAAAATATCATTGCCAAGTTCTGCAGATAGCAGTGACATGTAAGAAAGCTCACTGGCCACAGCCACATCGTAAACGGGAGCGAGCAATATCTTTTTTAGATACTCGTGATCGCTGACGTGCTCTTTTTCCATTACAAGTCTTCCAACTTACTGACATCGCGCACTGCACCTTTGTCGGCACTGGTTGCCAGCGCTGCAAAGGTCTTGAGTGATGTAGAAACTTCGCGTACACGATCTTTAGGTTTCCAAGGCTTATCGCTCGCTTCCATTTTTGCACGGCGTTCGGCGAGCGCTTCATCGGAAATAACGATGTTGATGCTTCGGTTAGGGATATCTATTTCAATCTTGTCCCCGTCTTCAACTAAGCCAATACCGCCACCACTTGCCGCCTCAGGAGAGCAATGACCAATAGACAGGCCGCTAGTACCACCGCTAAATCGGCCGTCGGTAACTAATGCACAGTGCTTGCCTAAGCCTTTTGATTTTAGGTAAGAGGTTGGGTAAAGCATTTCTTGCATGCCCGGTCCGCCGCGCGGACCCTCGTAGCGAATAAATACCACATCGCCGGCTTTTACTTCGTCACCTAAAATACCCGCTACCGCATCGTCTTGGCTTTCATAGATGCGCGCTGTGCCGTTGAATTTTAAAATAGACTCATCCACACCTGCGGTTTTAACAATACAGCCGTCTTCTGCCACATTACCGTAAAGTACAGCGAGTCCACCTTCTTGACTAAACGCATGTTCAATCGAGCGGATACAGCCATTTTCGCGGTCGTCATCGGCTTCATCCCAACGGCAATCTTGGCTAAACGCCTTAGTCGTTCGAATGCCCGCAGGTCCCGCGCGATAAAAGGTGATCGCGTCTTTATTTTCAGGGTTAGTGATATCCCACTCGCTGATAACATCCGTAAGCGGCTTACCAAGCACGTGATTAACATCGCTATTCAGCAAGCCCGCTTTGTTAAGCTCGTTCAAAATACCTAACACGCCACCGGCACGGTGCACGTCTTCCATATGGTATTTAGGCGTCGACGGCGCCACTTTACATAAGTGAGGCACTTTGCGAGATAGCCTATCGATATCATCCATAGTGAAAGGCACTTCACCTTCCATCGCTGCTGCTAACAAGTGCAGAATGGTATTGGTTGAACCACCCATGGCAATGTCAAGGCTCATAGCGTTTTCAAACGCTTTAAAGTTAGCAATATTACGGGGCAATACGCTTTCATCATCATCACCGTAGTAGCGCTTGCAAAGCTCAACTATTTGCTTACCTGCTTGTTTGAACAGCCCTTCACGGTCAGCGTGAGTAGCAAGCATTGAACCATTGCCCGGTAGTGATAAACCTAACGCTTCGGTTAAGCAATTCATGGAGTTAGCAGTGAACATCCCTGAGCATGAACCACAGGTAGGGCAGGCTGAACGCTCAATTTCATCGGTATCAGCATCACTCACTTTATCATCAGCAGCCGCTACCATGGCGTCAACCAAATCTAGCTTGATAAGCTGATCTGAAAGCTTGGTTTTCCCCGCTTCCATCGGACCGCCCGATACAAAGATTACCGGCACGTTAAGGCGCATTGATGCCATCAACATTCCCGGGGTGATCTTGTCGCAGTTAGAGATACAAACAATGGCATCGGCGCAGTGCGCATTTACCATATACTCCACCGCATCAGCGATGATTTCTCGTGAGGGCAGGCTGTAAAGCATCCCGCTATGACCCATTGCGATACCGTCATCTACCGCTATTGTGTTGAACTCTTTTGCAACACCACCGGCTTCCTCCACGCTGCGCGCTACCAGTTGACCAAGGTCTTTGAGGTGAACGTGCCCAGGTACAAACTGCGTAAATGAGTTAGCAATAGCAATAATAGGCTTGCCGAAATCAGAATCTTTCATTCCGGTTGCACGCCATAGCGCACGAGCGCCGGCCATATTTCTACCTTGTGTGGTAGTTGCAGAACGTAACTTGGGCATAAATCCTTCCCGTTAATTTTAGGTGCTAGGGTTTAATGCTAGACCTTTATGTGAAACTTAAAAACAGTGGTAAACCAGTAATGCTTTGGCTTGTTTTCCAATACGCGCTGTTTTACTCAAAATTGCATGTCATACTGATGATGTATTAAATCATCTTAGGTCGTTCAAGCGAAGGGCGACAAAGCCTCACTGCTCACAGACCAGTAGCGCTTTGTTTTATATGATATCTTTGACTTACAATGCCGTATTCCTTTGGCATTATAAAAATGAAATGTTGTTTGTTAGGGGTTATGGCTTTACCCCTACACGCAACGCGCGGTAAACCGCGAATTGGTATTGCGCAAAGAAATAGCATGAAACACACGGCTTGATCAAGTTTTTTGCGGTAGAAATAGCGAGTTCTTAAGAGTAGTAAAAGGGTAATAAGCATGTTCGATTGGTTTCACTGGCTAAACCTGGCAGGCGTTGCGGTATGCGCAATTTCAGGCACTCTTATGGCCTATCAAAAACGCATGGATGGGTTCGGCGTTGTGGTGCTAGCCAGTGCCACGGCTATCGGTGGCGGTACGCTTCGCGACGTTATGTTAGATGTACCTGTGTTTTGGATTGCCGATACCGACTATTTGTATACCACTCTCATTGCGGCTTTTGTCCCCATCATCTGGCTTCGAATAAGCCCACGGTTTCCTTTTCATTACCTACTGATTGCCGATGCCTTCGGCTTAGCCTTGTTTAATGTGGTGGGTATAGAAAAAGCTTTGGCGAATGACACCGGCATGGCAGTGGCGGTTGCAATGGGCACCATTACTGGCGTATTTGGCGGGTTATTACGAGACGTTATCTGCCGAGAAGTGCCGCTGGTTTTAAACGGCGAGCTTTATGCGATGACCTGTATTGCTGGCGGGGTTGTATATGGCATCGCACTTGAATTTGACCTTGCTACCCAGTGGTGCGGGATCGCAGCTCTTGCTACTACCGTGCTGTTTAGACTAGGTGCCATGCGCTGGCACTGGCAATTACCCGTCTTTTATAACGATCACCATTAAGCGCTTTAGTTAACGCTTCGCTGAGCGCATGCAGGCCAGTGAAGCGTTAAAATAGGCAAGACCAGCACCGACCTCATTTCCTCTTTAAACAATAGGCCCGCATTTTTTAATTCCGTCGATATTCACTCCCTCAGTACAGTTACAAGTTTTCTTCACACCCACTACAGTTGAGCCTTGCTGCGTTTGCTCTGCATGAGCGATGGATGCATTAAACTTTGAAATAAGAGATAAAGACACAGGGGTGAGTAAGGCTTATGGGCATGGCTGTGGTTAAAACTTTTGCAGGCCAAGGCGTTACTGCGCCAGAGGTGAGCGTAGAAATTCATTTGGCTAACGGCTTACCCGCCTTTCAACTAGTGGGCATGGCTGAAACCAGTGTAAAGGAAGCCCGTGAGCGTGTGCGCAGCGCCCTTATCAACAGTGGCTTTGAATTTCCTGCCAAACGAATAACCGTTAACTTAGCTCCCGCTGATATTCCTAAGTTCGGCGGGCGATTCGATCTTCCCATCGCCGTAGGTATACTCGCCGCTTCCGGCTATATTTCAGATACAAGCTTATTAAATATTGCCTTTGTGGGCGAGCTTGCTTTAAACGGAGAAATAAAGCCGGTTAACGGCCTTATTCCCGTCGTAATGACAGCCGCAAACGAAGATATTGCTTTGGTTTACCCTGGTGACAATGACGTTGAAGCCGCACTTGTATCCCACGCTACGCGCTTTCCCGCGTTTGATTTACTGTCTGTTTATGAACACCTTACTGGCAATAAGAAATTGGCAAAGGGACAGCCTTTTGCTTCACATTCGCCTAATAAGGTGCAAACAGGTTGGGATGATATTATCGGGCAGGAACAGGCTAAACGGGCGTTAATCATTGCCGCAAGTGGTGCGCATAATCTACTAATGGTGGGGCCTCCCGGCACGGGAAAGAGCCTGCTAGCTAGCCGTATGCTCTCGCTACTACCAGATATGAGCGAGGAAGAGGCCCTTGAAGTAGCCGCCATTCATTCAGTAAAAGGTGAAACCTTACACGCCGAGCGCTTTTTAACGCGTCATTTGCGCTCTCCCCATCATACCAGTTCTGCTGTGGCGCTTACTGGTGGCGGTTCTAATCCGGTGCCGGGCGAAATATCGCTGGCCCATAACGGTATTTTGTTTTTAGACGAATTGCCTGAATTTGGACGCAAAGCGCTGGATGTATTGCGTGAGCCCCTTGAAACTGGCGATGTACACTTGTCGAGAGCTTCAGGAAGCGCTACGTACCCAGCTAATTTTCAGTTAGTAGCAGCGATGAACCCAAGCCCGACGGGTGATATTGATGATAATCGTCTGACACCACAGCAGCAACTTAACTACTTAAATCGCCTCTCTGGGCCGCTTCTCGATAGAATAGACATCCAGGTAGAAGTGCCCCGTTTGCCCGACTACGACCTGCCAGAACGGGCCAATATGCCTAACGATTCATTATTTGACACCCGCCAACGGGTTATTGAAGCAAGGCATAAACAACAAGCGCGCCAAGGTAAACCTAACGGTGCGCTACATGCGGGCGAGCTTGCCGATATTTGCCTACTTGATGATGCAGACTTACGCTTTTTACAGGCAGCCGCGAAACAGCTGAATTTATCCATGCGTGTGTTTCACCGCACGCTAAAGGTGGCCAGAACCATTGCCGATCTGGAAGGGTCACAGGGCGTACTTCGCGCTCATATCGCTGAAGCGTTAGGCTATCGCGCATTAGACAACTTGATAAAACAACTTAGTGCTAATTAGCCGCAAATGTTTACGCAAGCGTATACGAAGCCTATGGTCTTGATGATAAGTTTAGTTCCATAAAGGCATTTATCAGCGGCTCGTTCTGCTTGTCCTGCAAGCAACATAAACCAAGCGCATAGGGCTCTATATCATCTACCGGTATCTGAGTTACCGCATTGGCCATACTGGAATGATCAAGTACCACTTTTGGTACAAAGCCTACACCACACTCTAGCGCTACCATGCTTACAATGGCCTCATTACCGCCGACATACGCATACACGTTAGGGCGAATACCGTGCTCGGCAAACCAGTGGTATGCCGTGCGTCGTGTTGGCCCTGTTTCAGGCATGATCACCTGATGTTTGGTCCAATCTAGCTGACTTAATTGGGTCAAGCGCCATTCTCGAGGAGCAATAAGCACCAAAGGCACGTTGTCAAGGGCGGTGAAATGCAAATCTGTTGGCATATCAGGGGTGTAGATGGCAATAGACAAGTCGCATTGTTTACCTTTTACTTTTTCAATGGCAAGGGCTGGATCGCCTGTGATAAGCCGTATATCGACACCCGGGTGCTGCTGCCTGAACTGCCTTAGCATAGCGGGCAAATGGCTTTGACTGGCAGTTACCGAGCAAAATACACTGAGTTCCCCTTGAAGTGCATCGCTATCTTCTTTTAAATCAATTTTCAATTGCTGCCAATCAGCTAACGCTTGTTTTGAGAAGGACAATAACTTGTGCCCGCTATGGGTGAGCGCGACTTTACGGTTATCCCGTTTAAACAAGGTGCAGCCTAACTCGTCTTCAAGACGCTGAATAACACGGCTTAACGTAGATGGCGATACATACATGGCCTCAGCGGTGACGCCGAAGTGAAGGCTGGTAGCCAGGTGGTTAAAGAGCTGTAGACTGCGAAAATCCATATATATTTCACTTTATGCAATATTATCTTGCAAATATATCATTTTCCAAAACAAAAGAAATCTTTTAGTCTCACTACCAAGTCGTCATAGACGAGGTCTGTCGACGCCAAGGTCGGTGTTTGATATTGACAAAAATGAATGTTGTTCGGAAATTTTTATGGCTAATTATTTCAACACCCTGTCACTTCGCCAGCAGTTAGACCAGCTTGGCCGCTGCCGCTTTATGGCACGCGATGAATTCGCTGACGGTTGTCAGTTCTTAAAAGGCAAGAAAATTGTCATTGTAGGCTGCGGCGCGCAGGGCCTTAACCAAGGCCTGAATATGCGTGACTCAGGGTTAGATGTTTCTTATGCGCTGCGTCAGGCAGCGATCGATGAGCAACGCGACTCTTACAAACGCGCTTCAAGCAATGGATTTACTGTTGGTACCTATCAGCAGCTTATTCCAGAAGCTGATGTAGTTTACAACCTAACACCTGATAAGCAGCACGCAAGTGTGGTAGAGGCAGTAATGCCGCTTATGAAAAAAGGGGCAACGCTAGGTTACTCACACGGCTTCAACATTGTTGAAGAAGGCCAGCAAATTCGTAGCGATATCACAGTAATTATGTGTGCGCCGAAAAGCCCAGGCTCAGAAGTACGTGAAGAATATAAGCGAGGCTTTGGTGTACCAACACTAATAGCTGTGCACCCGGAAAACGACCCTGAAGGTAAAGGTTGGGATCAGGCTAAAGCTCTGGCAAGTGCAACTGGCGGTGACCGCGCAGGTGTACTTGAGTCTTCATTTGTGGCTGAAGTTAAATCTGACCTTATGGGTGAGCAAACCATTTTATGTGGTATGCAACAAGTTGCAGCAGTACTTGCGTTCGAGAAAATGGTTGATGACGGTATTGACCCAGGTTATGCAGGTGCGCTTATTCAGTACGGCTTAGAAGCCATTACTGAAGCACTTAAGATTGGCGGCGTTACTAATATGATGGACCGTCTATCAAACCCTGCAAAAGTGAAGGCATTTGAGCTTTCTGAGCAGTTAACTGATTTACTTCGTCCGCTATTTGAAAAGCACCAAGACGATATCATCAGCGGTGAGTTCTCTCGCACTATGATGGAAGACTGGGCGAATGGCGATGCGAACCTACTTAAGTGGCGTGAAGAGACCGGTGAGACTGCGTTTGAAAACGCACCAGCTTACGAAGGTGAAATCAGTGAACAAGAATTCTTTGACCACGGTATCTTATTGGTTGCCATGATCAAGTGTGGTGTTGAAGTTGCGTTCGACGTAATGGTTGAAGCCGGTATTCTGCCTGAGTCTGCGTACTACGAATCGCTACATGAAACGCCGCTTATTTCTAACACAATCGCGCGTAAGCGTTTGTATGAAATGAACGTGGTTATTTCAGACACAGCAGAATACGGAAACTATTTGTTTGCCAATGCAGCAATTCCGATTTTGCGTGAGAAATTTATGCCTACCATTGATACCAGCGTTATCGGTAAGGGTTTGACTGCTGCTTCTAATCAAGTAGAGAACAAACGCCTTGTTGAGATTAACGAAGCCATCCGTTCACACGGTGTGGAATCGGTAGGTAAGACCTTGCGTGGCTACATGACTGATATGAAAGCCATAGTTGTGTAAAAACAGAGGTTAGGACAGTTTCTGTCGTTAGGTGCTTAACTAAGCCCTCTTGCCCGACCATTTTGGTCGGGCTTTTTTATTTCTATAACTCAGCGAGTCTCGCTCTTCTTACTGCGCCTGTACATAAGAAGCTATTAATACTTAACGGTTACGAAGTAACACCTTCCCGAACACGCTCAGCGAAGCGCACTGATGCGTAAGCTAATGCAAAAAAGATAAGAAAGCCCCAACCAATGGGCATCAAGTTTCCATTCAAAAAACTATCAACGATAAGGGCAACGGGCACCGAGAATAAGCTTGAGAAGCAGCCGATAATAGCTGCACCTAGCCCAGCCATATCGCCTAGCGGCTGCATGGCCATGGCGTTTAAGTTTCCAAATAAAATACCGACAAAAAAGAACCCTACAAACATCACAGCAATAGTAAGAACAAGAGGCGGAAGCCCGTCGTAGGCAAATAACAAGGCAAGGTAGACAACCGCAAACCCGTTCACCCCTTTAAGCGCAAATCGACAAAGCTTGCGCATGCCGAAACGCATTACCATTTTACCGTTGAAGTAAGAAGCAAGCCCGATAGAAAAGGCGAGGGTAGCGAAGATATACGGGAACCACTCTCCTACATTATAAAACACGGTAAATATGGTTTGTGACGCGCTTAAATACGCCAAAAACGCCCCGAAGATACAACCCATGGCAAAGGTATAACCCATAACTTCTGGATGGGTCAGAATAAACTTTGATGATTTAAAAAAGTGTGCACGCGAGAATTTTCTGCGCTTTGCACGAGGCAAGGTTTCGCCTTGACGAGAAAAGAACCAAATCCCCGCCATAGTAGCCACCAGTAGAAACAGCGTGAATATATGGAACCAAGATGTCAGTTCCATTACGGTTTGACCAATTATTGGGGCAAGCATGGGCACTAAAATAAACACCATCATGATAAATGACATAACTTTTGCCATCGCATCACCCACGTACAAGTCGCGGATAATTGCCATAGAGGCTATGCGCGGGCCAGACACCCCAAAAGCTTGAATAACGCGCCCCACCAGCATGGTTTCTAAATTAGTGGCAAGCATACAAACAAACGTACCTAAGGCAAAAATGCATAAGCCCACAAGTATTGTTAGACGGCGGCCACGGCTGTCTGAAAACGGACCGAAAAACATTTGCCCAAACGCCATGCCTAAAAAGAACACGGTTACAATCAAATGGGTATGATGTGCCTCTTCTACGTTAAGTGACTCACCAATTTGGATAAGTGCGGGCAGCATAGCATCTATGCTAAGGGCAACCAGCGATGTCATGGTTGCCATTAACGCAACAAATTCAACAAGGCCAAGAGCGGGCTTTTGCACAGCTGCCGTATCTTCAGATACGCCATTAGATGTCTGGGGCATAAAGTCTCGAATATGAAATTAAGTGTGGGAAAGTAAAAAGGCGCGAAATAATCGCGCCTATATAAGTGTACCTGAAATTTGGTTAAAAAGCCGCCAGCACGAAGAAATCTTGTCTTAAATACTGGGGCGTTTAACGGGTACTATTCAGTGGTAAGACCGGCTTTCACCGCATCGTCCTTTGAAGCAGGTTTCAAATATTGATTCAAAAACATATCCATTTCTTTGAAGAATAGGTGCCGATTACGCTGAATAGATAAAAAATGATCGCCACTTTCAAGTTCAACATATTTAAAAACTTTATCGTAATCTTCCAATTCATCTGCCATGTAGCGACTATGTAGAGGCGGGACTATGCGATCTTCCTCTCCATGCACTAGCAAAATAGGGGTCTTGACGTACAAAAAACAATCCATGATATTTTACTCTGCCAAGTGTTAGCGCAAATATTTGATCTCTCATCGTAGTTTGGGGATACAAAACGCAATTGTGGTATCATTAACCGCGTTCACAATACGGACTTTACTATCAAGCGGTATGCTTCTTAGCCCAGCGTTATCTTAAGGATTTAGCCTTTTCATGCCTTCAATTTGGACCGGGCTTGCCAGTTTGCAAGACCCACTTTTCCGACAGTTTATGTTGAAAACATTCAAGACTCATTTGGTTTTGATGTGCGGCGTACTGCTTTCGCTGATCTGTATGTTAGCATCGACCGCGCAAGCGCAAGAGGGCATTTCCTATAATATTCAAGGCGTAAAAGACGATAAGCTACGCAACAATATTCGGCTTCACTTGAACAGCCTCGATGTTGAAAAAGCACTACTTACTGACCCATATTGGCAAGGGGAAGTGAGCGATACAGTGGCAACAGCACTGCAGCCATATGGCTATTACAACAGCGAGACTAACGTTGTTATCGATGACGGCGACAAGGTTACGGTTAATGTTTCGTTAAACGCCCCCCTAACCATTAATAAAGTGACCCGTGAAATTATTGGGGCAGGGCGTGAAGATAAAGCGTTTAGAGAGCGTTTTAACGCACTTAAGCTTAAGGAAGGCGATGTACTCAACCAGACTATCTATGAATCGTTTAAGTCTTCGATGTTTAACTATGCCCTTTCCAACGGCTATTTTGACTTTCACTGGCAGGCTACCCGACTTGATCTAGTGCGTGGTGCGAAGCAGGCAAACGTACTGTTAATTGCGCAAAGCGGGCCTCAGTACCAGTTTGGTGAACTCAAAATCGTCGGCGAAGACAAAGCAAAAGCCATTATCAGTCGCCTTAAACCATTTGAAACCGGAGACGCTTATTCATCAGCGGTGTTGTCTGATTTCAATCGGCGATTGAATCAATCTGGGTATTTCAATCGTGTGATTGCCAGGCCGGTAGTGAGTGACGCTGAGGGTTTACGTGTACCTGTTGAGGTGTCACTACAGCACAGGCCTACCGACGCATTTAATGTGTCACTTGGCGCGGCCACCGATACCGGCCCGCGGGTCCGACTTGGCTGGGAGCGCCCTTGGGTAAATGACAAAGGACATTCGGTATCATCGGATATCTTTATATCTGAGCCCGAACAGTCTGTTACCGCCGACTACCGCATTCCCATGAAAAACATCACTCGTGATTACGCCAGCATTGAGGCGGGTTACCAATTTATTGAATACGCCAACACGTCCTTTGAAAGTGAAACCCTATCGTTGTCTGCCCACCGCTACTGGCAAAAAAACGACTCGCCATGGCAGCACGATGGTTCGATAACTTACCTTAGGGAAACGTACGATCAAGGGGAGCTTAACACCAATACCACGTCACTGGTTTTACCGGGGTACTCGTTAACCTATCGCAATAAAGACAGCGAGCTTAACATCAGCAACGGCAGCTACATTCAAATGCTTGCACAATATGGCAAAGAAGGCTTTGGCTCTGACATCGACTTTGCTAAAGCGGTAGTAGAGGCTACGTTGATACGCACGTTTAACGATGTACATAGAATATCCTTACGCGGTGAAGCAGGCGCTATTAAAACCAACAGCTTCGATGAAGTGCCCACCTCTTTGCGTTTCTACGCTGGGGGAGACCAAAGCGTTAGGGGTTTTGACTATCGAGAAATATCGCCCACCGCAGATGTTATCGACCCCGAAACCGGTGAACTTGTGACCGATTCAATAGGCGGGAAATATTTGCTTACCACAAGCGTGGAATATGCCTATCGCGTAGCCGATAATTGGCGCGTCGCGGCATTTGTTGATGCCGGTACCGCCACCAACGACACCAGTACAACACTAACCTATAGCGTTGGCCCGGGTGTCCATTGGCTTTCGCCAATCGGCCCCGTTCGTCTTTATGTTGCAAGGGGGTTTGCCCCCGATGAAAATACATGGCAGTTACATATCATGCTGGGGCCTGAGCTATGAGAAAACGCACTATTTCGGCCATTTTACTCTCACCTATTCTTTTGCTGGTAGCTGTATATGCGCTGCTAATTAGCCCATTAGGCGGACCAACCGTTAAGCTTGTAGCCAACACTTTTGTAGATAACTTGTCTATCGATGCGATAGACGGCGGCTTTGCCGACACGCTTGAAGTACACAACGTACAGTGGGAGAACCCGCAATGGAAAGTGTCAGCCCAATACGCCTATATCGATATAACATGGCGCTGCCTGTTTGAACCTAAAGTGTGCGTTAATGAACTCACGCTTGAAAATGCGACGTTAACCCAACTTGCCTTAGCTCCAGAAGCGCCAGACGAAACCGATGCTAACGATGAGTTTGCTTTGCCACTTCCCATCGAAGTCGAGTACTTAGCGTTAAGCAATATTAAGCTTGCGCTACTCACCACTATCGTCGAAATTGATGAACTAGAACTCGTCGACTTTAACGGTAATGAGGCACTTTCACTTGATAGTTTAGCGACGAAAGGGGTAAAGGTAGCGCTTGTTGAGCAAGGCACAGATTCACCATCGACATCACCGGCTAACGCCCCTAATACGCCACCTAAGAATCAGAAAAACGCAGAGCCAGAAAAGGTAAAAGACAGCCCTTTGCCTACGTCGTACTCATTGACCTACGATGTACCACAGTTACCTACAATTACATCACCGATTCCTTTTTCCCTCGGCACCTTATTAGTTGAAGACTTACAAGTTATACAGGGTGAAAGTATCGAACGAGTGGCGCTTATCTCGCTTTTGCAAACCCGTTTTAAAGGCAGCGAAATAGCGGTTGAAGAAATGACAGTGGTGCATGAAAAAGGGGAGCTTAGAGGGAGCGCAAGTGCCACACTTGAAGACAATTTCCCGCTCAATGCCAAAATTAAGGTTAACACTCAATTTGACGATGCGCCGCAAACACTCGTTATGGATGCATCCGGTGCTGCAGACGACCTCACGCTATCGGTTAGTGCCACAGGAGCGATTAGCGCTGATGCCAATTTAAAAATCAATATTCTCGACGAAAATTTACCTATTGAGTTCACCGCAAATTGGCAAGAGCAGGCTATACCAACCATGGAAAATGCCCTGTTAAAAGAGGGGCAATTATCCCTTTTTGGCACCATGGGTGATTACCAGCTTCAAGGTGATGGCGCGGCAACGCTGCCCGACCTTGGCAATATCCCCGTATCGTTAGATGTGGTACTTAAAAAGAATAATATTTATGTTAACCAGGCCAATATCAGCGCACTGGAAGGAAGCTTAGCGAATACGGGAACGCTGTATTTAAATGAGACTATCGCCTGGGAAGGCAAAACCACCTTAACTGATGTGTCAGCGCAACAATTCAGCACTTATGCCCCTCAACAGCTAAACGGCGAAATTGACAGTATTTTGCAATATTCCGAGCGCGGCGGCCTGCACATGAGCTTAAGAGACTTGAACATTTCAGGTGTACTGCAGGGTAAGCCGCTTCAAGTAAAAGGCAATGCAGTATATGCAGGCCCGAGCGACTTATTCGTTACCAACGTCAATATCATCCAAGAAAACGAGCAAGAAAAAAATACCATTCGTGCTATCGCTCAGGTTTTAAATAAGCGTCATTTAAATGCAGATATTGATATTAGCGTTAATGCCATCAATAGCCTTTACCCTGAAGTAACCGGGGCCGTGAATGGCAATATCAAAGCATCGGGGCCTTGGCAAAACCCTCGCGCAAACGGCGCGTTAGCGCTTTCTGATATCACCGTATCTCCTAACTTAAATGCTTCAGCCGCTCAGCAAGGGCCGTTAAACGGGAACGTTGCCATAGACGGCACCTATAAAGATCATCACGCTGAAATTGACCTTGCCGTACCTGATAACAACATAGCCCTTAGCCTCAAAGGGGCGTGGAGTAATAACCACTGGATTGGCGAAATTAGTGATACCACGTTAAAGCTTGCCAATATGCAGTGGACATTATCAAGCCCGTTCAGTCTAGATATCGGCACAGCCCCCGTCACGGCAAAGATAGGCAAGCACTGCTGGACCTCCCGCAGAGAAGGCGAATTGTGCGTATCAAACGTTAACTATCAAGAAAGTAAGGCCAACTGGGACATTAGTGCCTCATCCTTACCAGTAGGTCTCTGGGCCAATGAGCTGGCACCCACCATGGTTTCAAGCCCCTCCAAAGCTACCCTTAGTATAAAAACAAAAGGGAGTTACTCACAGCAAGACCCTATAGACGCCACGTTTACGGCGTCAATGAGTAAAGCCCCTTGGCAGCTGGGTGAAACCAGACCGCTAACCCTTACCATTAACTCAATCGAGACAACCGGTAAGATTAAACAAGGGCAATTAGCGTCAACCTCACTGATTTCGAGTCAAGACATTGGTGATGCTACGCTAACCCTAAATACGCGACCATTCGACGAGCAAATCCCCCTTGATGGAAAGCTGGTCATGGAAGGGCTAAATGTAGCACCGTTTAAGCCACTTTCTCCTGCTATCAGGACGCTTACAGGCCTACTCAACGGCAACATTACACTTAGTGGCTATGTTGACGACCCATCGCTGAACGGTGAGCTTACTGTTTCAAACGGCGCTATCGATATACAAGATACCCCAGTCACCCTCGCTGACTGGAACCAAAAAGTGGTGCTTAACGACCAAACCGCCTCGCTAGACGGAACCTTTGTATTGGGCGGCGGAAAAGGTACGCTAAAAGGGGAACTGGATTGGTCGTCTACCCCTAGCGCCACCTTCAATTTAAAAGGCAACGGCTTTGAAATTAGACAGCCCGACATTCGTCTTAAAGTGTCGCCAAATATTGACATTGCCGCGACGCAAGAAAAGGTCGATGTGAACGGCGAGGTCAACATACCGTGGGCGCGAATTGAAATTGAGTCGCTTCCAGAAAGCGCAGTGTCGCCGTCTAAAGATGTCCACCTGCGGGGGGAACCGGATAGAGAAGAACCGCTAGATATCGTACATGCGTCGGTGCTTGTAAACATCGATAAAAACAAAACCGAACAAGTAAAACTTGAGGCCTTTGGTCTTACCGCCAGCTTATTCGGCGGCATACGAGTGAATACGCAACCAGCGTTAGTTGGCTATGGCGACCTGCAAATAATAAACGGTCGCTATAGCGCCTATGGTCAGCAGTTGATTATTCAAACCGGCGAAGTTCAGTTTAACGGCCCTATCGACCAACCGTTGCTACTGGTAGAGGCCATACGCGACCCAGCTAAAACTGACGACGATGTCATAGCCGGTATTCGTATAGACGGCGCGGCTGACGCCCCCAGTATAAATTTGTTTTCTGAGCCCGCAATGGACCAGCAGGGCGTATTGTCATACTTATTGACCGGCTCGGGCCCTAATTCGGGCACCCAAGACCCTAACTATGCTGCACTGCTATTGGGCTTTGGGCTTTCTAATACAGAAACTCTGACAGGGCAGGTAGGAAGTGCGTTGGGCATTGATGAATTCAGCTTAAGTACCAATGAGAATATGCTCTCGGTCACAGGGCAAATTAACGACCGTTTATCAGTAGAATATAACGTAGATGTAGGCTTAAGTAATAATGATGCTAACAGCACCCTACGACGCAGGCAGTTACCGCCAGACTTAGCGCTTAAATACCAGCTGCTTCCAAGCCTTTACTTAGAGGCGATTCAAACCACATTAGAAGATCAGTCGGAGTTTGCTTTAGATCTCTACTATGAGTTCTTCTTAGGCGATAACAGAACCGATAGCTCCCGTAATGACGATGAAGACGACAATGGCGCTGATGAGGCTGATAAGGAGAATGAGCCCGTAGAGCAAAGCCAAAAGAGCAACGCTACCTCGGATGGCAACACCCCTAACGCAAGCCCAAAAGACTCATTGTTTTAAGCTGAAACAGCGCCTCGGCGCTGCCTTTAGTGCTGCTGCGCCATAGCTTCCAGCGTTTTGAGTTGTCGCTCAAAGCGTTTTTGTCTTTTGTGTGCCCATACATACCAAATTAGCATACCAATACTCATTGATGATATTACGATGATTAGTTTGATCACCTTTTCTGGCGCAAGGTCTCCCAAAAAGTAGCGTTCCAATATGAAAGCGAACCCAAAAACTACAGCTACCCATGTTGAATGTTTGGTCATGAACGCTATCTTTACATTGTTCTTAACTTGCTTTGTTAGCTGCATTAAATGATCAGCAGTTTGGCTATCTTTGTAAAACGCTGCCACTCTTCTTAACCATAATTGATAAACAAGCAATGGAAGCGATGTAGCCAGCATAAAGACAAACATCAGTTGTGCTACCAGCGACATATTGCCCCAATATTTCGCAAGGATATAAATAGCCGGAAAAACCATCAATGAATCCATCACCATATAACAACGCTGTTTTTTTCTTTCGCTGCTAAGGTTGGCTTTTACTTTCTCTAGGTTAATAGCGGTAACTGGCTGAGCTTGCCAAAGGGCTGAAAGACTATCGTCTTGCTTTTCGTCGGTTCTATCTGACGGTGTCTTTTGGTTCTCTTTATCTGGGTTATGCATGAGGTTGCTCCTGCATGATACTTTGTTTGGCGCGCTTTAAAATAACGCCAACATGGTTTTTGGTAAGGCCGCACACGTCTGCAATTTCATCGTAACTTAAGCCCTCAAGGGAAAGCGTAAGCACTTGCCGTGGCTGCAAAGGTAACGCCCGTACAGCACGGAGTAAGCGCTCTAATGACTGGTGCTGGCTCGATACTTCCTCGGGAGAGCGAACCTGGCTTACAAACCCATCCGAGCCCTTATCGTCTTGATCGTATTGATGGGTATCGAGGCGCTTCACCTGATTTGCCACGTGGGTTACCGCGCGGTTGTGCGCTATCTTTAATATGTAGGTTTTTACGCTGCTGTCGCCCTTAAAGCGAGACAAGCCTTGCCATACGGCAATCGCAATTTCTTGCAAGAGCTCTTGCTGCATTGCCTCGTTTGCCTCATAGCTATTGGCTACGCGACTTAGCAGTGCGCCGTGCTTTGCAAAAATATCGTCAAAACCCTGCCCCAACGTCATATCCCTAATCAAAAAAACTGTTGTTATTTTATTATGTTACTTCTATCAGTCTGCGTTCTCTGGCTTTTATTACAAACTTTTTTCTTAAACGCTGTAATTTTTTTGCGCACCTCATGACTACGGGTAATAGAGCGTGCTTTAACGTGAAGCTATAGAAAGTGGTAAAATAGCAAGAAACACAACGCATGCTCTTTACGTTAAACCGTTTGGCACTAGCGGGCCTTTACAAAGGGCCTTAAAAATTCGATGGGAAAAACACTATGTCTACATTAAGTTTAGTTTTGATAATTGGCAGCATCACGTCACTTGTACTCTTGGCCAGCTACCTAGATGCAAAATTTCAGTGGCGATTAAACGATTGGATGAATGGAGAGTGTAGTAACCCGTTCGTAAAAAGCATGACCGACAAACAGCAACAGCGTTTAGAAGAGAAAGACGCACAAATTGAAGCCCTCATGGCACGGATTGAAACCCTTGAAACCATAGTGACCGAGCCCGCGTACGAGTTAAATAAAAAAATAAATGCGTTAAAGTAAGCCGAGTTAAATGCCGCTTTACGGCTTTATCATTGCGGACGTCGCGCTAACTGGTCACAGGAGGGCGACGCATAAAGCGTGGTACTTTTCCCATGGCAATCGCATTACCTATAAGCACGATAATCACGCCGGTAACAGACAACACGCTCCACGTGTAACCTTCAAAGAACGTTGAAATAACCAGCGCAACCATAGGGTATACCAATACCACATAGGCCGCCTTGTCCGCGCCCATTTGCTTTAAAAGCTTCATATACGCACCGAAGGCGAACACAGAGCCAAATACAGCTAAGTAAAAAAGCGATAAATAAAACTCTACGCTGCTGGGAATAATCAGCTCCCCTGGCATGGCCAAAGACGTCACAAATAGCAACACCATGGCGTAACTCATGGCATAGAAGTTCATTTGAATAACGGGTGTACCGGATGTCAGTATGCGTTCCGAAATAACATTGCCCGTCGAGGCACAAAAGAAACTGACAAAGGCAATAGCGAGACCGGTAACAAGAGCAGCATCCATCGACACCTTGGAAAACTCAGGCACAAATAAACACACAATGCCGAGCAAGCCAAAAGTAGCACCAATCACTACTTCCTTTCTAATCGGCTCTTTTAACCACCAGCGACGAAGCACAACGTTTATATATATTATGCAAGAACTCATCAGCGCTAAAAGAGCGCTAATAATGTGCGCCTGCGCCATGTACAGTAACGTGTAATTGAGGCTGTAGAGAAATAGTCCGACGGCGGCCATTTTTATGTGAACATGCAGCGGTAGCTTCAAAGGTAAGCGTTTTATTACGCAATAAGCGCCCAAACACGCCGACGCCAATAAGTACCTCAGGGCAATAGCAAAGGTTTCAGAGGTGTGGCCGATTTGGTAAGTAATAGCAATCCAGGTAGAACCCCAAATTAAGCAACACAATGCAAACAGCGTAGCGTTATTCATATCGCCATTACTGCCCTAAAAATGTCGCTAAATGTGCAAGGGCTTTATCAAGCAGTTTTTGTCTTGCTCCGTTGCCAATCCACGCGTTGTGAGGGGTTACCAGCAAGTTTGGTAACGATTCGTTAAGCAACACATGGTCAGCTGGCGGTGGCTCCACACTTAATACATCAAGCCCAGCGCCACCTAATTTGTTGTGTTTAAGCGCATGGTATAGCGCCTGTTCATCAATAAGCCCACCCCGGGCGGTATTGATAAGAAAAGCCGTTGGCTGCATTAGCGATAAGGTATCGGCGTTAATGAGTTTGTCGGTATCTTCTGTAAGTGGACAGTGAAGACTTACTACGTCTGCGTGAGGCAAAAGAGAAGCGAGGCTAGGGCGGGGATCATCTTTTTTGCCGGGACGAGCAGCAATGCTCACCTGCATTCCTATAGCCTTAAATAAGGTTTCAACACGCTTGCCCAGCTCGCCATGCCCAACAATCACCGCATGCTTACCCGCAAGCTCCACCACGGGGTGGTTTAGCAAACAAAAGTGTGAGGATGCAGACCACGCCTGATTGCGCACATCGTGCTGATACGCCACAAAGTTTGTGGCCAAATTAAGCGCCAAGGTCAACGTGTGCTGGGCAACACTGTCAGTGCCATAGCCTTCAACGATTTGCACAATAATACCGGCTTGTTGGCAGTAGTCATGGTCAATGTTATTCATACCTGTGGCGGTGACGCCAATATAGCGCAGCTTCCTAGCCCGCTGTAAGTCATCTGCGCTTAATACCACTTTGTTGACAAGCACTGCGTCGGCATTGTGTATGCGCTCAGCTACGTCTTTATGTTGGGTTTGTTGGTATAAAGTGACGTCTGCGTTAAGGCTATCTAAGGCTGTCGTATCAAGACTGGGTAAGTCCATGGTTTCAGCGTCTAGAAATACCACTTTTTTCATCGTGCTTGCCTCGTCTCTTTTATTGTTTCTTTCGCTATGCCGATCACTTGTTAGTGCTGTGCTGCTATAAGCCTTTTTATTGAAATTTTTTTTGAAATAAAAAAGGAATCACATTGCCTCGCAAATTGATTCTAGGGCCGCTTTAACGTCTACCGGAATAGGGATGGCTTTGTCGGTTTTTCTATCAACAAATACATGCACAAATTGGCCGTGTGCTACGCGGCGCTCATTTTCGCCAGCATAAACCGATAAGCCATAGGTCACAGAACTTCTGCCAATTTTAACTACGCGCAGCGCAACAAAAATATCTTCAGGATAGGCGGCGGGCGCAACGTACTGGCACTGACTGCTTACCACATACGCCACCGTTTGCCCGTGGTGAATGTCTAACCCGCCTTCTTCAATTAAAAAGCGGTTAACGGCGGTATCAAAAAAGCCATAATAAACCACATTATTAATGTGCCCATATGCGTCGTTGTCTTGCCACCGCGTAGCAATAGTCACCTTATAAGGATAATCGGCAAGTGTTGGCGTGATATCAGTCATGGTTGTCCCTTTGCTTGAATCTTTGTGATGTTTAACGGTAGGGCACGTTACATCCGTGCCTCAGGCTTATGCCGCTGAAGTTAAGCAAAACGTATCCCACCGGCTAGACTAGGGCAAGAATACAGCCTTGATGTTAATACAGCACCATGTCGTCGCGATGAACAGCGACATCGGTTGTCTCATAACCTAACACACTGGCAATGTCTTTCGACTTTTTCCCTTTTATGAGGCCCAAGTCTTTTGCGTTATACAAACAAAGTCCCTTAGCGACAACGGCACCTTGACAGATGACTTCAACCGCATCACCTTGCTCAAATTGGCCGACGACGTCGATTATTCCTGAAGGTAACAAAGATGCACCTTTTTGTATCAATGCTTCTTTAGCGCCGCTATCTACTTCTATTCTGCCAGCGGTTTTAAGGGTGTGAGTAAGCCACAGCCTGCGTGCATTGGCCGGTGTGCTGCTTGCTTCAAACAGCGTACCCGGCACTTCGCCTTCAAGCAGTGCATCAAAGGTTTCGCCTTTTCTACCGTTAACGATAAGCGTTTGAATACCGCTACTGGTACATTTGTCTGCGGCTTCTATTTTCGTGCGCATACCACCCGTGCCGACCGCAGTACCAGCACCACCAGCCAGTCCATAAATGGTGCTATCAATTTTCCCAACATGAGGAATAAGCGTTGCGGTGTTGTCTTTTCGAGGGTCAGCGGTAAACAAACCATCAATATCAGAGCAAATAATTAAGGTGTCGGCTTGGGCTACCAATGCGGTGTAGGCGCCTAAATTGTCGTTATCTCCAACCTTTAGCTCGTTAGCGGCCACCGTATCGTTTTCATTCACGATAGGCAGGGCGTTATGCTTTAAAATTTCTCGCAAGGTGTTTTTGATGTTGACGTAACGGGTTCTATCCCGCAAGTCATCCGCTGTAAGTAACACTTGCGCACAAGGAAAGTCGAAAAAGCGCTGCCAGTTAGCCATCATAAGGTTTTGACCGATTGCTGCCATCGCCTGCTTCTCGGCAATAGAAGCATTGTGCCTTACCTTCACTTTGCTGCGGCCAGCGGCCACACTACCAGAAGAGACCAGAATAACTTCTTTGCCCGCCTCTCGGCTTGCGGTAATAAAACGCGCTAAAGAAAGTAAGTAGCGACCACTGCATTCATTTCCCTCTGGCGCAATGAGGGCACTGCCAACTTTAATAACGGCACGTTGCCAAGTAAAACGGTTCATAATGGGAAGAAAAGAAGAAAACAAGGGCTTAAGAATACGACAGTTAAAGCTTGAAACAAAACGTTCTGTTACAGTTTTTTTGCGTTAAAACATGGTTAGTTTACGGCCAAAAAATTAGATTGTGACCGGCATGCTTATATACTAGAAGCTGTTATCTTATAACAATACTAACTTACAAGTTGCAAGGAAACTGCATGAGCACCGCAAAACGACACTTTTTCTGGCTAGCGCCAGTGTTGTCTATGCTGATTTCTCTTCCAAGTACCGCCGCTATAAAACAAACTAAAGGCGATTTCGAAGATAAATTCCGTCAGCTAGACGAAGTTCTCCCTACTCCAAACGTATACCGTAACGCCGCTGGCGAGCCGGGTCATCAATACTGGCAGCAACAAGTAGATTACGATATTGACGTAAAACTACTTGAAGACGAGCGCCGCATTGAAGCAAGTGAAACCATCACGTATCACAACAACTCGCCAGATACGCTTAAGTATTTATGGATTCAGCTTGATCAAAACAAATTCCGCGATGACTCTATGTCAGCCCTTACCACAACCTTTGGTGGCATAGGTAACCGTGGGCCAGGCACACAGGCAGCGAGCGACGATAAGCCCGCCAAGCTGAGCATGGGTGCGCTACGTCGCCAGCAGTTTGTTGACGATAACGAATTGGGTTACACCATCTCTCGTGTAGAAGACAAATCGGGTAATGATTTACGTCATACCATTGTTGGTACACTGATGCGTGTTGACCTTGCAAAGCCACTTAAACCTGGCAGCGAAGTCACTTTTGATATCGATTTTGCGTTCAACATTGTAGAAGAGGATGCGGTTTCAGCCCGTGCAGGTTACGAGCATTTCCCAGATGACGAGCGCGAAGGCGGCAACGACATCTTCTTGCTAGCGCAGTGGTTCCCCCGCTTAGCGGCTTATACCGACTACGAGGCATGGACTAATAAAGAGTTCATTGGTCGCGGTGAATTCACGCTAGAATTTGGTAACTATGAAGTAGATATCACAGTTCCAGCGGATCATATTGTGTCTTCTACAGGTGTGCTTCAAAACCCGAAAGACGTGCTGACTAAAACGCAGCGCGATCGTTTGAAAAAAGCAGAAAAAGCTGACCGCATCGTATTTATCGTTTCTCCTGAAGAAGCGATTGAAAATGAAAAAGAAGGCACATCTAAGCTTAAAACTTGGACCTTTAAAGCCGATAACGTACGTGACTTCGCCTGGGCATCTTCGCGTAAGTTCGCGTGGGATGCACGCGGTTATCAACAAGGTGGCGACACGCAACCATTAGTTATGGCGATGTCTTTCTACCCGAAAGAAGGTGGCGAGCTATGGCAGAAGTATTCAACAGAATCCATCATCCACACTATGGATGTTTACAGCCGCTTTAGCTTTGATTACCCATACCCTGTTGCTCAGTCGGTAAATGGCCCGGTGGGCGGCATGGAATACCCCATGATTACCTTCAATGGCCCGCGTACAGAGCTACGCGATGACGGTTCACGCACTTATTCGCTTGCTGAAAAGCGCTTCCTTATTGGCGTGGTTATTCACGAAGTGGGTCACATTTATTTCCCTATGACGGTGAACTCTGATGAGCGTCAATGGACGTGGATGGATGAAGGGCTAAACAGCTTCCTAGATGGCGTTGCCGGTCGTGAATGGGATCCAACGATTCCATGGGGTGTTGAGCCTCGCGATATTACAGGCTACATGAAGTCTCAAACCCAAGTGCCAATTATGACACAGTCTGATTCAGTACTTCGTTTAGGCCCTAATGCTTATACTAAGCCAGCGGTAGCACTTAACATTCTTCGTGAAACCATTCTTGGCCGCGAGCTTTTTGACTTTGCGTTTAAAGAATATGCGCAGCGTTGGATGTTCAAGCGTCCTACACCATCTGATTTCTTCCGCACCATGGAAGAAGCGTCAGGTGTAGATCTTGATTGGTTCTGGCGCGGATGGTTCTATACTACCGACCACGTAGATATCAGCCTAGACAGCGTTTACAAGCTGCGTTTGGACACTGAAGATCCAGATATTGATTTTGCTCGCGAACGCGAAGCAGAAATGGAAAAACCTAAGTCACTTACCGATATTCGTAACAAAGAAGAAGGTAGAAAGCTTTGGGTAGATCGTTTTGAAGATATCAGCGATTTTTACGACGAAAACGACCGCTACACGGTAACCAACAAAGAGCGCAATAAGTACAAGAAGTTTCTTGATAAGCTTGAGCCTTGGGAACGTAAAGCGTTTGAACGTGCAGTAAAAGAAGACAAAAACTACTACGTGCTAGATTTTAGCAACAAAGGGGGTTTGGTCATGCCGATTATCCTTGAGCTAAGTTTTGAAGACGGCACAAAAGAAGAAATGCGCATTCCAGCAGAAATCTGGCGTCGTACACCTAAGGCAGTAAGCAAGCTTATCGTGACTGACAAAGATAAAGAGCTGATAAGCGTAACGGTTGACCCACACTGGGAAACGGCAGATGTAAATGTGGAAAACAATCACTATCCACGCCGCATCATTCCGTCGCGTATTGAAGCGTATAAGAATAAACCGCGTAATACCTATGAGTATCGCGACCTTATGCACGATTCAAAAACCGAGCTGAAAACCGATGACGACGAGGACAAAGATGACGAGTAAGTTGTCTTTACCCCGATTGCAGCAGAGCCCTCGTGCTCTGCTTGCAAGCGTGTGTATGTTCATGCTTACCGCGACTGTGTTGTTAGGTGCTGCCTCGTACAGTACTGCCTTGCAGGCTCACCAAATTAAAGCGGCTATCACAACAGTGTTATTCAACCCACGAACTGAAAATATTGAAGTGATGCACCGGTTTAATCTTCACGACGCTGAGCATGCGGTGAAAGCCTTGTTTGATAAACACGCTGACATTATGGATGACGTGGAAACTCAGCAACACTTTGCTGATTATGTGGCACGTCACTTCGCTATTTTGAACGCCGCAGGCGAGCCTTTAACGCTAGCAGACGTAGGGTTTGAAGTGGAAGGTAAGCACTTTTGGGTTTATCAAGAAACGGCTGAGCCCCCCGTGCTCGAAGGCGTAAAAATTCGCCACGATGCATTGCGTGACTTATGGCCTAAACAAGTAAACACGCTAAATGTAGAAGGAAAGGGCGATATTAAAACCCTTACCTTTGCAGATAGTGTAAACCTGTTAGAAGTAAGCTTTAGCAGCCAAATTAGCGATCATCACTAATATCTAGCGGCATTACGCCATGTGAAAGCCCGTATTACAGACATCCTTTGCGGTAAATGTAAGCGGGCTTTCTCTTTTCTTGCACCTTCATGTCAATGTGAGACCGAAGTCTTATAGTCTTTTTCTTACGCCTGCTCTACCTTATCTATGGATCAAGCACGTTACTAAAACCCGTTAGTGAGGTAAACCATGGCTAATAGTACTGCTGCACCAATACCTTCTCAGGTCAAAAAGAATGCATCGCGAAGCGAGCGAAGTGAACGCAAAAAGCGTTTAGCAAAAGCGGCTCAACTTGCCGAACACGCTGAAAGTGCAGAGCAGAAAGACACTATTAAGTCACCGAGTAATGCCTTTTCTGACAAAAAGAACATTATGTGGGTGGTGTTGAGTGGGGCCATGGCATTAACGTTTGTTGTTATGCTGTTTTTACCTGATACGGGCATGGGCGGTGGACTTATTTCCGCCTATGCAGCCATGTTATGGTGCGGTTTCTTTGGAGCAGCACTATTTCGCTACAGAAGCGCCAGTGGTTGGTCTGGCTTTGCTTACGGAAGCGTTATTGGTTTGGCTATTCAGTTTACATCTCAAATTATCTAACGCGTGGCACTTATATGTCATTCCCACGGTTAACGGGATAAAAAGCTAACATCAAATGCAACCATTGCGTCTACTGCGCTTATAAAGCCTCAATAGACGTCGTTGTGAATTTTAATTAATTATCTTGTGCCTGCGGGATCCGTAACGCCCGGTCGTAAGTAAAACTATATATTAGTTCAGCAGTGCTCATACGATACTTCTCTTACTTGCTTTCACACGTGCTGTTGTCTCGCTTCTTAACAAAATTTGAGTGAGTGTATGGCAGATAAATCAGATACCAAAGATGAATTAACACCGCGCTCCAGCAAAGCGATCCCCTCATCGCGACTTTCTCGTATAGGACGTCTTGGTTCATTGGCAGGAAAAATTGCAGGCAATGTGGTGACCCAAGGTGCAGGTCAGCTTTTGAAAGGCGAAAAGCCAGTGTTATCTTCATTGCTTTTAACGCCCAAAAACATTGCTAACATCGCAGATCAGCTAGCCAGCATGCGCGGGGCCGCCATGAAGCTGGGTCAGCTCATCTCTATGGATGCCGGTGACTTTTTACCTGAAGAGTTAGCCGTGATTTTGGGTCGATTGCGCGAAGACGCCGACCCCATGCCTAAAAGCCAGCTAATAGAGACTCTGAATAACGCCTGGGGCGAGAAATGGCAAGATGGCTTACTCTACTTTTCCTTTGCGCCAATTGCAGCCGCTTCCATAGGTCAAGTACATAAAGTGATTACGATGGAAGGTGAGATGCTTGCGGTTAAGGTACAGTACCCTGGCGTTAAACAAAGCATCGATAGTGATATTGATAATGTAGCAACGCTTATAAAGCTGACCGGGTTGGTCCCAAAATCTTTAGACATTGGCCCCCTATTACAAGACGCCAAAACGCAGCTGCATCAAGAGGCAGATTATGAGCGCGAAGCAAAAATGCTCAACCGCTATCGCGCACTGGTTGAAGCGAGTGACTTTTCTCGTCATTGCTCTACCGCGTTTATTATCCCTAAAACTTACGCACCACTTACCACCAGCACCGTATTAGCGATGGACTTTATAGAAGGCCAACCTTTAGATGTATTGCTAGACGAGCCCCAAAAAATAAGAGATGCCGTGATGACCGCGTTGATGACTTTATTTTTTAATGAAGTCTTCAATTTCAAACTTCTACAAAGCGACCCCAATTTAGCAAACTATAGATTTAAACCAGATTCTAAAGAAATTGTACTATTGGACTTCGGTGCCACGCGAGTAGTCCCTGACCACATTGCCGCGCAATACCAAATTTTACTGAACAGCGCGTCGAACAACGATGAAAAGATGATGCAACAGGCGGCCTTTGCCATAGGGCTAATTGATGAAACTCATAGTCAAACGCAAATAGACGCCGTGATTAACATTGGGATGGAAGCCTGTGAGGCAATAAGGCATGAAGGACCGTATGATTTTGGCCAAAGCGACCTCATTACGCGCCTTCATGAAAAGGGAATGACACTCACCATGGGGCATAACTTCTGGCACACACCGCCGGTAGATGCCCTTTTTATACATCGAAAGCTGGGTGGGCTGTTTCTGCTTGCTAAGCGACTAAGCGCAAACGTTGATATGCGAGAAGCCGCTAGCACCTGGCTTACAGCGTAAACACCACACGTAAATTAATAAGGCAGTTGCATACTAAACGGTAGCGCCATTTGCTCTTCGCTTTTTGGCGGGTTGCCTATCATTTCATCGTAAGGCGTGTCGTGCTTCATTACGGCTTTGTGCACGTGGCAATGGGCAAAAGCCTCACGGATATGCCCGGCGCTAAAAAAGCGCATAGGTTTGTCTTTATTGTCATAAAGCATACCGCTTTGCTTTCCAATTGATAAATAAACGAGATAGACATTCATCTCGTAAGACTGAACCTCTAAATAATCGATGACTGTTGGCGTATCTTCGATATCCCGAAAGTAAAATTTTTGCATACCTACCTCATGAACATAGCGAGCGCGTCTAACGCTTTCTACCTCCCTTTACGGTAAGTCATTCTCTACGTGATAAAATGCCAACCGCACTATCAAGGGCAATATAAAACAACGCTTATACGCTAAGCGAGGTTTTCAGGTTCATTAGGCATGTTAAGTGGGCGGCGGTGGTTGCGATGGCGCACGGCATTAGCCAAAACCAACAGCGAAGCAATAGACGATGCGCTATATATCAGCGCCGCATAGCCCATCCCCGAGGCAACCCACATTAAAGGAAATACAAGTAGCCTTGGCCCCTCGACAGCAAGTGCCACCTTAGCTTTTGAGAGAATAAACGCATTTTGAATACTCATAACCACGACTGTCGCTACAGCAATCAGCTGATGCTCAATCGGTAAGCTGTTAATATTCAAAAATAGGTATAGCGTTACCCCAAGCATAATTAAAAGCTGCATATGACTGTAGCGCATTACTGGGGTATGAAGTTTCGGGTGATACTGTCTAAATCTACTCACGCTAGTTTTCCTATCAAATGCCTATAACGTTACAGCCTCCTTACACCTCACGAGAATTTCGCTAAAAAGCGTATGTTTTCGTGTGGTTTCCAGTACTTTATCTCGTTGAATCAACACATTAGTACATAAAACAAAAAAATGTTAAACAAATGTTTTGAATTTCATTATTCTATTTACACATTAACGCCATTTTTTCTCCCTAAAAATAAGGGTTTCCCCTTAATTGATGAATAAAACCAATCGAAAACCGGTCTTTTTACGTTAAAAAAGTGTCTTAAATAAGGAATTTACGATAAAGGGGAACAATTCTCTTGATTGATTTTCTAATTTTGGGTGTTATCTCTGATAGTATTACCGAAAGGATATTTTTGTAGTGGAGTCATTATGAGCGAATCGTCAGAAAAGAAATCGTTAGGCCCTCATTTTATAATTGTTGGCATTCTTCTTATCGTTATTCTGGCCATAGTCTTTTGGCCCAGCGAAGATGAGCCCGAGCCAGCAGTTACACCTGAGACTGAAGTTACTGAGCCGGAAATCACTGAGCCTCAAGAACCCGAAGTTTTTGAGCCTGCCCAACCAGCGCCAACGGTTGAGCTGGAAGAAAAAGACGAAGTTGAACCTCTTCCAGAATCTGTCGAGTCAGCCCCTGAGCCTCTCGATACTAGCGACCCTGCGGTGAAAGCATCGTTAATTGAAAGCTCATCAGCAGATGAAGCAACGGTTAATCGCATGCTGGTGAACGAAGGGCTTATTCAACGCTTTGTGGTATCGGTTACCAACTTAGCGAACGATGAAATGGCACCTAATCATCAGCTACTTACGCCTCCAGAGCAAAACTTTCGCGTTTACTCACAGGCAGGTAAGCAGTGGATTGATGCGGCAAGCTACAAGCGTTACACGCCTTATGTAGATATGCTCGAGTCGTTTGATAATGACGCATTACTTAATATCTACGGTATTTATAAAGGCGATATTCAAGCGAAATTCTCAGAGATTGGAAACCCTGACGAGGACTTTAATCAAGTGCTATTAGAAGCTATTGATCAGCTTTTAGACACCCCTGAAGTACCAGTTCCAGTTGAGGTCTATACCGACTCAGTAGCCTATAAATATGCGGATGAGCGCTTGGAAAATTTAAATGAACCGCAAAAACAATTACTTCGCACCGGGCCAGATAACATGCGCCGTATCAAGGCAAAGCTACGCGAGCTGAAAGTATTGGTTGAAGAACGTGGATCTAACTAGATTTCAACAACAGCTTAAGGGCACGTCGTCAAAAGCGCGCCCTTTACCGCCTGTTGAGAAATGGGATCCCGATTTTTGCGGAGACATTAACCTTACGATTGCCCTGGATGGCAGGTGGTTTTACGAAGGAAGCCCGATTGGGCGAGCGAGTCTGGTCCAACTTTTTGCCTCGGTCTTAAAGCGGGAAGATGAAAACTACTTCCTGGTAACCCCCGTGGAAAAAGTAGGTATTACCGTAGAGGACACGCCTTTTCTTGTTACTCAATGGCAAAAAGAAAAAGGCGAACGCACCGATGACGACGTGTTCACCTTTACCACGCAAACCGGTGACGAAATACGTTTAGAACATGCAGAACAACTTGAACTACGGGTTCCCCCCAAAGCCATCCAAGACCCCCAAGCTACGCCCATTCCCTATGTGAATGTGCGTAGGAACTTATGGGCTAGACTACACCAAAATGTTTACTATCAACTACTTGAGCATGCCGACGAACACGCAAACGAGTCTGTAACATCGTTTTCGATTCGCTCAAGTGGGAAACGTTTTATATTAGGTGAAGTTGCTAGGTAGCATTAATAGCGCCTTAATAAAGACGCAAGTGCGAGCACGTTAGGTCACTTATCACTGAAAAGACGCCATTGATAGCGCTTTACTTTGCGTTATATCAACAGGTGCATTACATTCGATATAGTCTACAAAACAATCAACAAGAAGACCTATATCATGAATAAGCCTCTCA
This sequence comes from Alteromonas sp. G5_S2_22_S1, assembly GCF_054968525.1. Classification (NCBI taxonomy): domain Bacteria; kingdom Pseudomonadati; phylum Pseudomonadota; class Gammaproteobacteria; order Alteromonadales; family Alteromonadaceae; genus Alteromonas; species Alteromonas sp. G5_S2_22_S1. Next base: position 132,909 of record NZ_JBQKUJ010000007.1, read on the forward strand.
TTACGCTGACGGTAGCCGCAGCCCTGTTGTCGTCCTCTTTTTCAACCTCAGCAGCAACCCTTATCCACGCTGGAAAAGCCTTTACTGGTACGTCAAAAAAGCTGTTGAGCAATGTAACTATTGTTGTTGAAGATAACAAAATAGCTTCCGTGCAAAAAGGGTTTACGCGAGCGCAGGAAGGCGACACGGTTATTGATTTAAAAGCCGCGACGGTTATGCCTGGGTTAATGGATATGCATGTGCACTTGTCGTCACAGCATGGCGGGCCACAAACGTACCTTGAGCGCTTTTCATTGAATGAAGCCGACTATGCGTTGCGCGCAGCTAAATACGCCGAAGTAACGCTAAACGCTGGCTTTACTACGGTAAGAAATCTGGGTGACGGCTATAATGAAACCGTCGCATTACGCAATGCTATTGCAAAAGGGTACGCTTCAGGGCCACGTATATACACGGCAGCTAAATCTATCGCTACGACCGGGGGGCATGCCGACCCAAGCAACGGCATGTCACACCTATTGCGCCCTGATGTAGGCCCCAAACAAGGCGTGGCGAACGGAGAAGTTGAAGCCCGAGAAGCCGTTCGCGCTCGCTATCAGGACGGCGCAGACCTCATTAAAATTACGGCAACCGGGGGCGTGTTGAGCGTAGCTAAAAGCGGCCAAAACCCACAATTTATGACGGATGAACTGGAAGCTATAGTCGCTACAGCAAAAGATTATGGCATGACAGTAGCCGTACACGCCCACGGCAAGGAAGGGATGATGCGAGCCATTGAAGCAGGTGTGGATTCTATCGAGCACGGTACTTTCATGGATGATGAAATTCGCAACCTTATGAAAAAACACGGTACCTACTATGTGCCTACCATACTGGCGGGTAAGTTCGTAGCCGATAAAGCTAAAATAGACGGCTTCTTCCCAGAACTCGTTCGCCCTAAAGCGGCAGCCATTGGTCCGCTCATTCAAAATACTTTCGCCGAAGCGCACAAAGCGGGCGTAAAAATTGCTTATGGTACAGACAGCGGTGTGTCGGCCCATGGCGATAATGCCCAAGAGTTTTCGCTTATGGTCGATGCCGGTATGAAGCCGATTGATGCACTGCTTAGCGCCACCGTTAACAGCGCGGAATTACTGGGTATAGACGATATTTTGGGCACACTGGAACAAGGCAAGTTAGCCGATATTGTAGCCATACCGGGTAACCCGCTAGAGGACATCTCGCTTATGGAGCGCGTGTCATTTGTGATGAAAGACGGTGTTGTATACAGGCAGTAAAAAATAATTTAAGTAGTAGAGATTACATGGCACTGGGTAAAAAGGTTAAACATAAAACTAAAAAGCTGATCGACTCTAAACATATGCTAAAAGGCATCACCTTAGCGTCGTTTTTAGAATCCACGATAGTGCCTATTCCCCTTGAAGCGGTAATGGTTCCGCTAATGCAGGCAAGACGCGAGTCGCTGTGGAAAATCGCGTTCATGGCAACATTAGGCTGTGTTATTGGTGCTGTTTTTGGCTATGCACTTGGATATTACTTATTTGATATGGTAGGGGAGTGGTTGATTAACACTTTTTTCAGCCAAGACCAGTTCGATAATGTTAAGCAGCAAATGCAAAACCAAGGCTTTTGGTTTGTTATGACCTTAGGTATCGCGCCTATTCCCTTCCAAGTTGCCATGCTCGCAGCAGGGGCGACGAAATTTTCGCTACCTCTGTTTCTTTTAGCGACCGTCATAGCACGGGCTATCCGATACTTCGGGCTTGCGATTGTCGTGTATTACGCAGGAGATAAAGCCGAACAGCTTATCAAACGTTATAAAATGAAAGCCGTTGTCGCCATTACCCTTGCTGTGATCTTTTTGTGGTGGCTGTCTAACGCACTCGGATAGCCTACACAAAGTTTGACGTGTTAATCGCTGCAACAAATTAAAGACCTCATGACCCCAATTTCCTGAACACCGATTGCTGCAATAGATTTTTTGAACCTTACATTTGATAATGATTCTTATTTGCACTAATGTTATAAAAAACAGGAGGTGCTTATATGAATGTTCAGCGTTTGTGTCCCGTGTATAAAAAGTGGCTACAGCTAAATCCTTTAAATGCCCGACAACATCGCCTTGCTATGCAAGCGCAAACCCAGCAAGCACATCAGCAGGGCAAGCGTGAGCGGGCCAGGGAACTGGGTTATCAAACCTTTGAAGCAGCCAAAGTCATTCTTAATGCACTACAGTACACCTCATCGAATAAAGAAAAAGCCATACAAGAAGATGTGCTCGCGTTTGGCACCATGGGCATGTATTTGTCCTCTCTTCTCGCACAAGAGCAAAAAAAGCGTGAGGCCCACGCCATATTGCAAGAATGCCAACAGCAACTTATTGCAATATTACCGCTTCACGCCACTAGCCCTTCTATTTGTAGATTGATTGCATCATTACAGCAAACGCTTGAACACATTCACTTGCCTGAATGCACAAATCGATTGGCCAGTGAAACGCTGCATTAAACTATTCTCAAAGGGGAAATAATCATGACACCAGAACAAATTTCAAATCAAGAAGGCTTCGTTTCGTTAAACGTAAAAGCGTCGGTATTGCAAAAGATGTTAAGCGTGGAAGTCTTGCATATGACCGACATCCACTGCACCTGTGCGCACAGCAAGCGTGTATTACAAAAGCTGCTATTGCAAGTAGCGGCAAATGGCGCAGAAAGCTGATGCCCCTGCTCGCTAGATGAAGTTTAAACGAAAATAAAAAGCGGAATGCAACTTGATAGGTAACGTAGAAGTAGATGAATTAATGTTGCCATTAGGTTATGAGAGGAACTCGTGAAATCTTCGTCGAAATGGAAAAAAGCTACGGCTAAAGCGGGCTACAGCGCGAAAACCGTTATGTATATCATGCTGGGGGCATTCATTCTTACCTCAGTGTTAAATACGATGGGTCGTGAAAAAGCCTCCCAGTCCCATGTCTTTATTACACTTAAACAACAACCCCTTGGACAGGTATTCTTAGGTATTCTTGTTCTCGGTCTCGCCTGTTACGCCTCTTGGCGCTGGCTGCAAATTTTTATCACTGATAAATCTACTGACGACAGTTTCTTTATCTACATGATCAATAAAGTCTTCTTCTTTGTGTCTGGCGCTTTCTATTTTATTGCCGCTTATGCGGGTGGAAAAACCCTTTTAGCACTAAAAAGTAGTTCCTCTTCTCAAGGAAGTGGAAAAAAGGTCAGCGAGTTTTTAATGCAGTACGAATGGGGTTTAGTATTAGTGACCGCTATTGGTTTGTGTATACTCATATTTGCTATTGTGCAGTTCAAGCATGCCTATACCACCGACTTTTTAGAAAAGTTTTCTTTACCCGCGTTAAGTCAACGTATCGAAAAGAGTGTGACCGTAACTGGCCGGCTAGGGTATACCGCTAGGGGCGTTGTTTACTCGCTAGTAGGAAGCTTTTTTATTCTCGCCGCTTTTTTGAGTAATCCTTCAGAAGCAGGTGGCTTACAAAAAGCGCTTGAAACCTTAATGCAGCAACCCTTCGGCCCCTATCTTATCGCGGCCGTAGGAGCTGGATTCATTATGTTTGGACTTTATTGTGCACTTGAAGCCAAGTATAGAAAAATCGACTAACGGTTTAAAAAAGAAGGGCGCCTATTCGCGCCCTTTCTTTATAACGTATTGATACGGTAAGGTCTCAGTTTGGGATGCCACTAAGGTATGGTCCATAAAGCGGCAAAAACTGGGAATATCTCTGGCCGTTGATGGATCGTCAGCCGTGACCGAAAGAGTTTCCCCATCGGCCAACTTTCGAATATTCAAACGCACCATCATCACCGGCTCAGGGCAGCGAAGTCCCAAAGCATCTAGGTGCTGACTGGCGGCGTTAAACACGTTGTCAAACTCAGATGCCATAGTTTTCACGATAGGTGTTTATTCCAGCGATCTCGTTATCAAAACCGCCTTTTTCACCAAGGTATGACACCACATCGGCAAGGGAAACAATCGAGATAACCTGCGTGTTGAAGTCGCGCTCTACTTCTTGAATCGCAGAGAGCTCGCCTTTACCGCGCTCTTGTCTATCTAACGCGATAAGTACGCCTGACAGGCTTGCTTGCTGCTGCTCTATGAGTGTCATAGACTCACGAATAGCAGTGCCGGCTGTGATCACATCATCCACCAGCATAACCTTGCCCTCTAGCGGGCTTCCCACTAGATTGCCGCCTTCACCGTGTGTTTTGGCTTCTTTGCGGTTAAAGCAATAAGGCACATCAAGGTTATGGTTATCCGCCAACGCCACGGCAGTCGTAGTGGCAATAGGAATGCCTTTGTAGGCCGGGCCAAACAGTACGTTAAACTCAACGCCGGCATCCATTAGTGCATTGGCGTAAAAGCGGCCCAGTTTGGCCAAATCACCGCCGCGGTTAAACAAACCAGCATTAAAGAAGTAGGGGCTCACGCGGCCCGATTTTAGCGTAAATTCGCCAAACTTCAGTACGCCACGTTCAATAGCAAACTCGATAAAATCTCGCTGAAACGCTTTCATGATGACCTCTTTATTACTCGCTTACGCCAAGGCTGCTTTTTGAATATCGAATAGTTCACGCAGCCCGTGCTTACCAATTTTCAACAGCTCATCAAGTTCTTCAAACGAGAAAGGTTCGCCCTCAGCAGTGCCTTGCACTTCGATAAGTTTACCTGTCTCTGTCATTACAATGTTCATATCGGTTTCAGCTTCAGAATCTTCGGTATACTCAAGGTCAGCAATGGGTGTACCTTCGTAAATACCGACTGATAGCGCAGCAATCATGTGCTTAAGTGGGTTTGTTTTAATAATACCTTTGCTGCGCATGTATGTAAGCGCATCAACTAAGGCAACACATGCGCCGGTAATTGAGGCTGTGCGGGTGCCGCCATCTGCCTGGATAACATCGCAATCAAGCGTGATGGTGTTTTCACCCAGTAATTTTAGGTCAAGTGCAGCGCGAAGTGAGCGAGCGATGAGACGCTGAATTTCTAACGTACGGCCACCTTGCTTACCGCGTGCGGCTTCACGACCACTGCGAGTATGAGTTGCGCGCGGAAGCATACTGTATTCCGCCGTCACCCAACCTTTGCCTTGGCCTTTCATAAAGCGTGGTACACCTTCTTCCACCGTCGCATTACACAACACCTTGGTGTTACCAAACTCTACAAGAACAGAGCCTTCTGCATGACAAGTGTATTGGCGAGTAATAGTAACGGGGCGAATTTGACTGGCGGTTCTGCCGCTTGGACGCATAGTGTTCTCCACAACGTAAATGCTTAAAAATGAATTGCGATTTACAGTTCTGCCCTGCGTTAAAAATACGAGAAAGTTAACGCGCGGCCAAACGCTGCAAATACAAAATAGCTACGAAATTGCGCTTAAGTATAACGCAATACCCGCAAGCGTTAAAAACGAACTTTGCATGTTTGCTTATTGAAAATCGTAAATGTGGGGTAATATACAAAACACAAGAAAACCTGCCTTCGATTTTCACGTATACAACACGACGTTCGGGTTGTTTTTGCAGGCTTTTATAAAAATTAAAGGATATTTATGATTTACAGCATGACAGCGTTTGCGCGCGTAGAAACGAAAAAAGAGTGGGGCTCAGCGGTTTGGGAAATACGCTCAGTTAACCAACGCTTTTTAGAAACCTACTTCCGCCTACCAGAGCAGTTTCGCTCACTAGAGCCTGTTTTACGCGAGCGTTTCCGCAAAAAGTTGGCGCGAGGAAAAGTAGAATGTGCCTTGCGTTTTACCGCAAACGATGCAGCTGTAACCAAACTTAGCTTAAATGAAGAGCTAGCAAAGCAAGTTCTACACGCGGCCGACTGGGTGCAGTCGCACGGTCAATCTACTGGCGTTAATCCGCTAGACGTATTGCGCTGGCCTGGCGTAATTGCCGCCGAAGAGGCCGATATGGATGCCATTCACGCCGATGTAATGACCGCGTTCGACCAAGCGTTAAATGACTTCATTAGTGCCCGTGCTACAGAAGGCGAAGCGCTTAAAGGCATGATTACGCAGCGTCTCGATGCCATTGAAGCAGAAGCGGAAAAAGTGGCGGCGCGCATGCCTGAAATTATGGTGTGGCAGCGCGAAAGAGTACAGGCGCGCTTTGAAGAGGCAAAAGTAGAGCTAGACGCTGGCCGTTTCGAGCAAGAGATGATCATGCTTGCGCAAAAAGTGGATGTGGCAGAAGAGCTAGACCGCTTAAACGCACACGTTAAAGAAACCCGCAATATCCTTAAGAAGGGCGGGGCAGTAGGCCGCAGACTCGACTTTATGATGCAGGAATTTAATCGTGAATCGAACACCTTAGGTTCAAAATCTATTAGCACTGACATAACGCAATCAGCTGTAGAGCTTAAAGTATTAATTGAGCAGATGCGCGAACAGATTCAAAATATCGAATAGGTTTTTTACCCGTCCAAGAATGTCTTAGAAGCCCTGTCATTGGCATAAAGTGTATTGCTGAGGTGACCGCACGTGACGTACGCGAAGTATTAGAGCGTATTCGAGAAAGTAACCGCCCTACCATTGCCAACGATACCTTGATGTACATGAAGTAGCTGTTTCGGCATGCGATAAAGCTCGACTTAACGCTGAACAACCCAGCCGCAGCCTTTACCGTGGACGATGCCGGTGGCGTGGAGTCCAGTAAAGACAGGATGCTCAGCAAAGAGGAAATTCACTACGCCTTTAGCGTGTTTCATACCCATATCAATAGCTTTGGCCGCGACAACTACCTCGCTTGCTGTCTTTTTTTGGTATTGGGCGTACGCAAAAGCGAACTTTGCGAAGCCATGTGGCGTGAAATGGATTTAACCATGGGCGTATGGGACCTACCCAAAGAACGCAGCAAAACCGGCGTCCCAATCAGCATTTCCTTACCACGCCAAGCCATTGCTTGGTTTAACGAGTTGCAAATCCGCGCTTGTGGCTCGCCTTATGTTTTCCCAGCCAGACGAGCAAGCCATCGTCCACATATGGGGCCAGATACGCTTAACCGCGCCATTTCTAAACTCTTTGGTCGCGAGCCTGGGCGCAAAAAACAGCCACTCAATAAAATGGGTAAACTTGAATACTTCACCGTACACGATTTACGCCGCACCTTTCGCAGCCTTGCCGCCTCTTTGGGCATTGCAGGAAATGTGGCCGAACGCTGTCTTAGCCATAAGCTAAAAGGCGTTGAGGGTATCTACGACCGGCCCGAGCTTTTTGAAAACAGTACTTTGAAGAGCGCCGAATTGCCCATCAAACCGTGGCTGATGTGGTTGAACCATTGGTGGTACTCGCCCCTTGGCTTTCGCTAAAACTCACGTTCTACGTGATTGTCAGCCTAGGACGCAAACTGGGGCTTTGATTGACAAAACAAGTCACTAAACATAATCTTCAAGCCAATATGACCGACGCCTCTGCATTTCTGTACGCGTCGGTTCTCATTTTAGCGTAGCGGTATGCTTCGCAAATGTGTTTCGATTGCTTCAATCATCGACTTGGTAAGTGGTAAATGCGCTTTTTCTTTCGCCCAGATTTCATGAAAGCCTGCCACGGTTTGCTTGGCAGTATCTAATACCAATTTTTCTGGCAGCATGGCTTTAGCCGCTAAGTGTGACAGCTCATCCAGCGTGAAATCACTGAATTTCTTGCTACGGCTCACCTTCAGCGACGCACTATCATCGGGGATATAAGGAATAGTCGAGACAAAGTCATAGGCAGGCGCAATCGATGCGGTGCGCTTGTCTTTGTAAATCACAGACCAATTCTTCAGATGCATATCCGCATTGCCAATTAGGGTATTGAACACCAATCGACGCGTAAATTCTGCAATGTCTTCGTCTTGACCTTCGATGCCGATAACCTGAGCAATATTGCGCATACTGGCTTTTTTGTATTTATCTTGAGGATAGACGCCAAACACTTGCGCAAAATCTTCAATATGTACGGCTTGATCACCTGCACGATCAAAGCGCTTGATCACAAACGCCTGAGCATTTTTAAAAGCATCGCCAAATTTACCAATACCATCTGGGATATTAGCAATCTGGTTAATCGGGAGTAGCTGCGTTTCTGGCACATTCATTCCCAACATTCGAGCCAGTTCCATCATCGAATATTCATTTTCTGGCACAGCGTCAAAGCGAGACGATGGCAATTTCACAATCCAAGAGCCACCTTTACCGGTTGCTGGAATAGTCAAACCACCGTTTGCCTGTTGTACAGCTGAAAACTTCAACTGTACACCCGCTAATGAAAAATGCATTGGAACATCTATTTTCGTTTCTTCGTCAATGTCTTGATGCACATTAGGCGGCAGCGCTTCACCATCAGCAGGTTCAACCGTGATCGCACCTGCTAAATCTTGTCCTAACACCCACAATAGAAAAAACTCCCGCGCTGGATTCACTCCGGCACGCTCTGCCAGGTAATGACGCATGGTTTCTTCTGGCAAAAGGTTAGAGAAAAACGGAGTTAATTTGGTTTGGGTCGGTTTAAAATTAGTCAGTAAGCCACCCAGTGCATCTTTAAAACCCAGCCCTAACACGGGCCGTGATTCATCATGAATGTACGAATCCATAAAGGCAAAAAGCGTTCTGTCATTGCCCACGTTGGTGATCGTTGCTATGGATTCGCCATAGAGCAACACGTTGAGCGTAGAAACATGATTAGTCATCGTCGTCTTCCCCTAACTGATATGCCGGTGACATCTGCTCAGCTTCATCGCTGATACCGTTAATACCTTGGCTGCTTCGAATGATCGACTTGATGGCAGGAACTGACTTTTTAGGCGCAACCAATAGCTCTAGGTCGAGTACACGGGCAAGTGCAATTAAACTGGATATTCTTAAATCAACACCTCCAGACTCGATTTTCGATATATGGCTTTGCGGCACCCCCGAACGCGCGCTCAGCTCTCTTTGGCTAAACCCCTTGCGTACCCGAGCTTCTCGAAGACTTTCTAGTATCTGCTCTGTTACATAGCTCATTTCGATACGCCTTAATGCATCAATTAGGAATAATTATATACAAAAACATATCACCGTAATCCCACAAACACAAGAATGATTAGCTATTATGTATCACCAAGGACTTTTTGATATACAATTATAGATAAACCGCAACGCGCGCGCTCACTTACTGTGAGCAGATGGGACAATGGGGCAACACCAGATATGCCAAGCTTTAGAGGGTGAATAAGAGGAATTTGAGCCGCCCCAAAGAATGGGGCAATTGGGGATGCGGTAAGAACTCCTAACCTCATCAAAAATGCCAAACTTGCAAAAGTCCCAAATTGGGACTAACATCTGTTTATGAGAATTATCGCACTATCAACCTTAAAAACATTTTGGGAAGACAGCCCAGAATACATTGACGCGAAAGAGCCAACTTTAGCGTGGTATAGGCATGCATTAAACGCTGATTGGGGATCACCGGCGGATGTGAAACAGGACTTTAGAAATGCCAGCATCCTCAAAGATGGGCGTGTCGTGTTTAACATTGCCGGTAATAAATACCGGTTAGTTGTTTGGATCAATTATGCCTACAAGGTGGTTTACATACGGTTTATCGGCAGCCATGCGCAATACGATAAAATTGATGTGCAAACGATTTGAAGCCAAAAGGTAGTAACAAGAGGTAAATATAATGGACATCAGACCTATTAAAACAGATGCCGACTACCGCGCGGCATTAAACGACATCGAAAACCTAATGATGGCGGAGCCTGATACCGTCGAAGGCGAAAAACTGGACATTTTGGTTACGTTAGTTGAAGCCTACGAAGCAAAGCATTTCCCAATGGATTTGCCAGACCCTGTTGAGGCAATAAAGTTTGAGATGGAGCGCAAAGGCTTAACGGTTAAAGATCTTGAACCCATGATAGGTAAAAGCAATCGTGTTTATGAAATCCTAAACCATAAGCGGTCACTCACGCTAAAAATGATTTGGAAACTTCATGAAGGGCTAGGTATTCCAGCAGAGTCGCTGATCAAACCGCCGCAAGTTCGCGCGTCATAGTGCTGCACATAATAATTATGTTGTCATGAATGACGCTCGCTACCCAAATATTTCTGCTATTGATAACAGGCTAGCTGAGCTTGAAAACGAAAAGCAGCGGCTTCTCGCATTAAGAGAGGCTTTGCGTAGCGCTCAAAACGAACGTTCAGTACAGACATTCACGCCAGAACAAAAGGTCGCCCTATTCAGACAACGATTTCGTGGACGAGAGGATATCTTTGCCAATCGTTGGCAAAATCAACAGGGCCGCAGTGGCTATTCCGTAGCCTGTGATAATGAATGGGTAAACGGGGTTTGCAACAAACCCCGCATTAAATGCCAAGACTGTTCACACCGCAAGTTTAGCGAACTAAACGAGCGCATTATTTACAGGCACCTTGCCGGTCATCAAGTGGTGGGGCTGTATCCCTTACTGAAAGATAATTCGTGCTATTTGTTAGCCGCCGATTTTGACAAAGGCTGTTGGCAAGAAGAAGTCAAAGCAATGTCTAAAGCGTGCCAAGAGTTTGATATTCCGCACGCGATAGAAATCTCGCGTTCTGGCAACGGAGCGCACTTATGGATCTTTTTTGACACCAATATCCCAGCTAACCAAGCTCGGGCACTGGGTTTCGCTTTGCTTGATAAGGCCATGGAAATATTTCCAAATCTATCGTTTGACTCCTATGACAGGCTATTTCCTAACCAAGATGTCCTTCCTGAAGGAGGGTTTGGCAATCTCATTGCGCTACCACTTCAAAAGGAGGCTCGCCTTTCAGGCCGTAGCTGCTTTGTTGACAATGACCTGAATGCGATTGACGATCAATGGCAGTACCTTGCTGGGCTTAAAACGCTCACTCAGGCGAGTATTGATCAACTCATAACAACCATTTCACCCAATACCCTATTGCTGTCCGAACAAGGGCTAACAGACAACCGCCCTCCTTGGGAAATCACAGCCAAAGCCGCACCAATAAAATTAGAGTCTTTGCCGAAAACCGTGACCATTACCTTGGCCAACCATATCTACTTTTTGATGAGCGAGTTACCAGGGCCACTACTGGCAGGACTAAAGCGATTAGCGAGTTTTTCTAATCCTGTGTTTTTTAAAACACAAGCGTTGCGCTTTTCAACCCATGGCATTCCGAGGTTTATTTCCTGTGCTCGTATTGAAAACGGTTATCTAGCACTACCGCGAGGCTGTCTCGATGACGCGATTGCTTTGCTACAAGAGCACAATATTTCGCCACTGTTTGACGATAAGCGTGAAACCGGCAAACCATTATTAAAACTTACCCCTGAGTTCACTTTGCGAAAGAACCAGCGAGACGCAGTGGCCGCAATATCTAAACATGACTTCGGTATTTTGCATGCGCCGACCGCATTTGGAAAAACGGTTACTGCCATTGGCATGATCGTAAAACGCAAAGTAAATACCCTCATACTGGTTCATAGCCGACAACTGCTTGAACAATGGCAAGAGCGCTTGCGCACGTTCCTACCGGAAGTAAACATTGGCAGTATAGGCGGTGGCAAGAGAAAGCCGAGTGGCATTATCGACATTGCCACCTACCAAAGCTTGGTTAATAAAAAAGACAACTCCATCACGCCTCTCATCCAAGACTACGACCACATTATTGTTGATGAATGCCACCATCTGTCTGCGCCAAGGTTTGAAATGGTACTCAACGAGGTAAGAGCAAAATATGTATTGGGCCTAACAGCAACGCCAGAACGACAAGATGGCCATCAGAAGATCATTTTTATGGCGGCAGGGCCCATTCGCTACAAAGTGAAACAAAGCCCTGATGAGCAATTTACTCAAACCGTGATGATTCATCAGCTCTACGATATACCGCCAGCTGAGCTAATAAAAACAGATGAGCGCCCAAAAATAAACGATGCCTACCGCTGGCTCGCCGATAATGAGCAGCGCACGTCAAAAATCGTCTCTGACGCCTATCAGTGTGTTCAAAATGGCGGACACCCGTTAGTCCTTACAGAGCGTAGAGAGCACGCAGAGTACATACACTCACGACTTACCGAGATGGGTATAAGCACTGTCGTACTCAAAGGCGCCATGAAAGCTGCGGAACGCAAGAACGCTGACAATCATCTACAATCGGCTCAAGTTGTCGTCGCAACAGGAAAATATGTGGGTGAAGGGTTTGACCTACCAAGACTGGATACGTTGTTTTTGGCCATGCCCATCGCATGGAAAGGTACATTGGCTCAATATGCCGGTCGTATTCATCGTGAATCGGAAGGCAAAACACAAGTCACTATTCACGACTATGTGGACTGCGCTCTCCCTATGCTGCAACGCATGTTTAAAAACGCGAGAAAAGCTACAAGGCTATGGGGTACGCCCTTGAGTACATTGATGACAACAGTAACAAGCAACCTTCATTGAAGTTAGAATGCATATTCCGGCTAATCCGGACACTGGCACCGGTTTAATCCGGACGCCTGTTTTCCTCGCTTTTCTCTAATCCTATTTTTATCCTATCTGTCCGGATTGTGCCAGCTTTCTGAGGGTGCAGGTAGCGAGCTGCCCCAGAATTTACATAAAGCCCCAGGTGATAAATACCCTGTGGGCAGGGTTGGTGTGTGGCTAAATAGCGTGAATTAAGGCTTTGCCCAAACCGCCCCAGAAGCCCAAGGGATGAGCGAAGTGTTAAAACACATGGAGTATGAGGCAAAGCATAAAGTGAAACTAAAACTTCTTTATCTGCTGAAAAATGAAAATATAGTTTCACTGACTCATTAAACGTTAAACGCTGATTGTTTCATGGCTTGCTCCGCTCGGCTGATCCCTAGCCGCTTAGCAACGGTTTGCCATTGCTTAACCGCCATTAATACTTCATCGTAAATTTGCGTGGCTTGGGTTTGCGAAAGTCTGAAGAAGTCTTTCACATCAAAGGCTAGCTGGTAGTCTAAAGCGTTGTCTGCATCGGTAATGTTCAGATGCAGACCATGCTTACCCACTATCGGGTTTAAATCATAAGCGGGTGATAACTTCCAGCCATTCTTTGTTAATAAAAACCCATGGTTACGCAGGTGATCATCCGTGTTGGACACCGCAATATTAAACACGATACGTCGCCATAACTGCGCTAAATCAGCTTCGGTTTGTGCACCAGAATTGGAAATAAATTCAGCAATTTCTAAATAGCTGGCACCTTGAGATTGTTCACCATCATAGTATTGCAGTTGAGTCATGGCCGATGAAAAATGCAGCCGCTGATCGCCGTCGCGGTCAAACCGTTTTGTTAAAAAGGTATGATGCCCAGAGGAAAACTGCCTAATCTCACTTGGAAACATGTCAACACCTGCCGCCAAAGCCAATTCATAACAGACCATCTCCCACGCCCCCACATCAAAGGTATCATTTAAGTTGGGAAACTTGGCTATCCACAAGTGGCCTTGTTCATCTGCCACACAAGCCTTGGGTCTTGCACCACCTAATGATGAGCCTGGAGAAATCAGCATCTTCAACCAGCGATAATACTCGTCACTGTCGATGTTATCGTCTTTTTCAATCTGCATTGCTGCGTGCTCTAGCTCTCGCAAAGAAGCCATTGGCGGCGCAGCAAACTCAGAGTTGTCATCTAAGAAAGCATCCGAGCCTGCTTGCTTAAATCGAATACCACCCATCCGGTAAGAGTCATGTACGCCCAACAGGTAATCCAACTCGTTTAATCGACTTGTTGCTCGAATGCCTTTGCGCGCCTCAATCGCCGCACGCCGCTGCATTAAAATACGCCCCCATCTGTCAGGTGACGAATCAAGAAATGCGCGAAAGTTTTTATCGGCTTCATCGTTATAGAGTTCACCGGAGTGAAGCGTTAGGATTGGATCAATTTGCAAGCGATAGGCTGAGGTTAAAAATGCTTTATCGTAGGCAAAACTAAATACGCCACCTCGGCTTGAATCACTGTGAGCAAGCAGCCCAATTAGCAAAGGCGCTTCAATTGGCTGCCAGTCGGCATAGACTTCGACGATTTCACGGCTCATTTTGAACCTTCCAGCAATTTTATGTTTTGCAGCTTGATACCCACTTCATCATGAGCGGCCATTTCTGCAAAGTTGCTTTCCATGCCAAGAACAGCCATCACTTTTAAGTAAGTGCCTATGGCAACGCCCGGATCACCGGCGAAGACTTTATTCACGGTTTTATGATCAAAACCAGTACGTTCACACAGTAGCTTTTTTGTAAAACCACGTCGTTTCATCGCCAACAGCAAGTCTTCACCAAAATGCCTCAGGATTTTGCGCTGCTTTGGAAACAGTACATTGTGTAAGTCACGCTTAGCCATATCACCAACCAAAGGGACTATATTCCCACTATTTAACCGTTAATGGGAATATAGTCCAACTTTGAATCCCAAGCAACTCCAACAATTTATATGTAGGACTATATTCCTACTTTACTCAATATAATTGGATTTATATCCCACCTTTAGGTTTAGCTTGCGCGTTGGCCAAGGCGATGAAATGGATCCCTGAATGCCAAAGGTTGCGGATTACACTTTTATGCGCATAAAAATGTATAATTCCACACTTTTCTGCGCGTAAAAGTGTAGACTGAGTTATACTACAGGCAGTTAACAGTCTTAATTGGCGGGAAATGACAATGCAGCGCAACTTACTAAACGCCCTAATAGCATGGAAAAATCAACCGGTGCGCAAGCCATTATTGATCGATGGTGCAAGACAAACAGGTAAAACCTATCTGCTACAGGAGTTATTTGGGAACACCTTTGCCAACATCCTTCGTATCGACTTCCTTGAAAACCCTGCCTACAAAGAAGCGTTCGATGGCTCTCTGTCACCTGACGAGCTAGTAATGAACATTGAGTTGTTAACCAACCAAGCGTTCAACCCAGAAACCGACTTGCTGATATTAGATGAAATTGGCGAATGTGAACGTGCCGTTACCTCACTAAAGTACTTTGCTGAAAAAGCACCGTCCTATTTTGTCGCTGCCAGCGGCTCGAATATTGGTTTGCTCAACACCTTCCCTGTGGGCAAGGTAGAACAATACAATTTACGACCACTGACCTTCCAAGAATTTATTTACGCATCCAACGAGCAAGCGCTGATCAAAGCGTTTGATAGTCAAGCAAGCACACCGGCAGTACACACCAAATTGATGGACAAACTCACTGACTACTTTTTTACTGGTGGTATGCCGGAAGCCGTTTCTGCTTGGTATCAGTATAAGGATTCAAGCATTCTAGAGCGTGTTGAAAAAGTCACAAAAATTCATGCCGATTTAGTGGAAGGTTATCGCCGCGATTTTGGTAAGTACGCGGGCAAGGTCGACGCCACACTGATTGAATCGGTATTTAATAGCATTCCAGCCCAGCTATCACTTGTCAGCGATGAGTCGGTTAAACGCTTTAAATTTAAGCATGTGCATGAGCGTAAATCTCGTTATAGCGATTTTGAAACCGCGATCCATTGGCTTAACTGCTGCCGCTTAGCTTTGCCAAACTACCCTATTGAAGGATTGCCGAAATCTCCGTTAGCGGCCTATAAAAAAGAAAATATGGTGAAACTGTTTCTGTTTGATGTGGGCCTGCTTAATCATATGCTCGGCAGCAGTTATAAAGAAATTAAGCAACAAAACTATGAATACAAAGGTTATGTGGCTGAAAACTTTGTGCAACAAGAGCTCACTGCCATTGGCGTTGACCCAAGCTATTCATGGAATGACGCCCGCGCCGAAATCGAATTTATTTTGGCGACCGATGAAGGCGATATCGTCCCTGTGGAGGTCAAAAGTGGTAAACGTACAAGAGCAAAATCGTTGGCATCCTACGTTGAAAAATGTACTCCAAGTAAAACCTTTAAGTTAACGGGTACACAAGGCTCATCCGCATTAGAGCAAACCAATATCGTGATGCCTTTGTATTTCACGCAGTATTTACCACAGAGATGGTAAAAGCGCGTTGCTTAGACCCCGAGGTATACACAAAGTGACTTCATAGGTAACAATTTGTAGACCTTTGGTGGGCTTACAACCTTTCAACCAACCCTCAATCGGTTTTTTGCTAACGTCATTTGGCCAGCCTATCGCCTCATCGTTTAAAGCAAATCACTCAAGCGATTTAACAGTGCTTTACGGCTATTATTCGCCACAACAAAGCGCTTAAAGCGTTGTTCAAACGCCGCTTCATCAGCTTTGAACTGATAGGCCTCAAACAGCTGATGCAGATAGCGTGATGCCGCATCGTAACCACTGGCGCAAGTTCGATCCGCTTGCTCTTGTGATTGCTGCCAGTAGTGCTCATGTTGATTGTAGATATCCGTCAACGCTTTTTCTTTTTCCGCTTTTTCGATAGCTAATTTTTTTGCGAGTGCTGCGGCTTGCTCTTGCTGTAATTGACTTTGCGCTTGCTCAATGAAAGGAGAAATGACGGCGGAGGTTAACCAGTATTGATAGATCTCGTCTGTGTTGACAGGTTCTTTTCGCGTCAGCGCTAAGGCTTGGTGACGGGTTAGCTGGCCTTGCTCAAACAACGTGCGTAATAGCGTGTCTTTCTCTGCTTGCGAGAGATTATGGATCCACGCATCAAGCGTAAGCTGAGTTTGTTTGGCTTGGTGACTGGGTTGTTCGCTCAGCACCATGGCGAGCGCCTTAACCAATGCTAAGGGAATATTATACAGCGCAGCAAACGCCTGCTCCTCTTCGCTGAGGTGCTCAAAATCGAATTGAATTAACGGCACTCGCTCAACGTCATCATTAAAATCAAACATTTTGAGCCACATAAAGTACACAAGGCGCCAATCCCCTTGCATTAACCCGCTGCGTAACCCAGCTAAATGCTGGAAAAATTGGTCGGCATGCTCATCGTCAAAATATTCGTCATACTCCTCAAGGGAAAAAATCAGCAACTGCCACTCATCGTTTTCGTGAATATGAAGCCCATCACTTGAAAAGCAAAGTAAAGCTTCAGGGAGCGTTCCTGCTGGTAGCTTGATGTAGGCATCGATTGAGCCCCAATCGGCATAGTAAAAACCGATATCAAAGTATTTTAACATCAGCTCAAAAGGCTCTGCCTTTAAGTCACTGTAGGTGTAATACACCTGAAAGGACGTAGCGCTGATCTCGGCACGGCTTGAAATGGCCCTGAGTGCTTGACGTGCTTTAGCATCTAAATACCCATCCAGACGCTCAAATTTATAGTATTGATATTCGCTCACGATGACCTTGCTATTTATTTATTGTGAATTGAAAAGTTTGTTTTAACAAAATTGTTATAGAAAAAGCGCTGCATTTTCTTGTTTACGCTGCTCCAATGTCTTAGCAATCACGGACATTGTTGTTTTACTGATCCCTTGTTGCTTGGCAAGATACGTAAATTGGCTGATGGCTTCTGCGACTTCTTCAATAACTTGCTTTGCATCATTCCAATTCGCAAAGCCAGCACTAGTAGCAAGTTTTTGCATCACCTTAAGCGATGGCGCTTTGCCATAACCGCCGAAAGCAGTGGCGTGTTCGTTGAATGGATGTGGGCTGTAAGTCACATCGTAAAAAGGTGCAGGATTCCATTGACCGTCATCCGCTTGCAAAAACGCCCAGTTTTTACTGTGGTCGTCTTGATTAGACGACAGCAGATTAAAAATGGCGCGGCGAAATTGCAGCTGTCCAGCCGCTGGCGATTTACACAACTGACGGCTGGCTTTAATTAAATCAATGTAATCTAAACTTGGCGTTCGAAAGTCTGCATCCAGCAGCCCGCAAGCGCTGTGCATATGCAATCGACCTGAACTGCGCTTTCTGCCTAAGTCGGCCTGTTCAGTGACATAATCAAAACGCTTAAGCGCCAACCAAGCAGACGCACCGCTTGTAGGTGGTGCTTCAATGAGTTGCCATTGCGGCGGTTGACACTTAGCAAGTTCTGCCATTTGTAAATAAACCGCCTCACACAAACCTTCTTCATGGCCAAGTGCGAGATTTTTAGAGGTAAACTTCACCAGCCAAGCCTCATCTCCAGGCTGAGCGAAGGTTCGACAATGCTGAGTTTCCCCAGCAGGCATATAAATTTGTGCCTTAGGTCTTGCCCCACCCGAACTACCTCCGGCGACTAATGCGGCCAATACCTGTTGCGTATGCCCATCTAACTCATCGTGATTGTCGTCTATATAATCTGACATTGAAGCATCGAACAGCGTTTGCGCTGCTAAGCCTAACGTCGCTAAATCAATATCCGTGTTCGTCGTGGTTGAAAACTCAGACACCGGAGAAAAAGACAATGCTCCCATGCCTTTATCACCGACAAAGGCCAGTCTATCCATCGCCGTTAATTGATTAGGCAGGATGCCCTGTTGCCGGAAAATACGATCTTGTAACAGCATGCCCCAGCCATCGGGCAAACAATCTCCAAATACGCCATGTACACCTTGGTGTGGCTGCTTAGGTGCGACTTGAACTTGCGCGTTCGCATGCAAGGTAAAAGGAGATAAGTTGCCAAACTGCTGCAAATAGCTGTCTGCATACTGAAAAAAAACGCCTTGCCGATTCTGCGCCAAGACTCCAACAGATATCTGCTCACCTGAGCTTAGCGTACGAGTAACATTAAGCTTCTGAATCGGTTTAAAACTCATCTTTTAGCACCTCATCAATACTCGTGGGTATAGCAGCGCGTTCTTTGCTAGGTTGCGTGAGCTCGTACAAACGCCCAAGCGAGTCGAGGGTCTGCCATAGCAACAGCAATTGGCGAAATGAAATTTGCCCGGTCAGCTCAAATTTCTTAATGGTGGCCGCAGGTACGCAGCTTCGCTCAGCAAGCGCCGCTCGTGACAGCTTTGCCTGCTTTCGTAACTCACGTAAATAAGCCGCATAGGCGTGGCTTACATCGGTATCATCAAGTAAGGTAAATTTCATCCGCAAAGGCCAAATGGATACAGTCATATCCATTATAGCGAAATAAAACAGAAAGTGGATATTATTGTATCCATTATTAAATAAAGTGTTGAAAAAATTACTCGATAAAGCCCTTCAAAACTGCTATGTTTTAGCTCTAACAGCAGCATAAAAACGACACTGTTTTTCCATTGCTAACCACTAAGATTTAGTAAAAGCCATAGGCAAGTGGTGGGCAGTTTGGTGGGCAAACAGGCATTTTTGAACGGTTTCTTTTCGGTAACTTATTGATTTTTTGAGGGTCTATACCGCTACTCAATGAGCAGATCCAGAATATTAAGTAGGTTCTTGGGTTGAAATTTACCGGTCCAAGAATGTCTTAAAAGCCCTGTATTACCTTGTGAAGAGCATCGAAATTACAGGGCTTTTTTATTTTTCCCGTCCAATTCGGTTGGTAGATTTCCATTATCAACTACTTGTTTAGTGGGGGCAGAATGGTGGGCAGCCCCCTCATTTTGGCTTAAAGAATCACTCTATTGATTCAGAGTATTGGCCTTCTTCGATGGCAAACGCAGCCGTATGCCGAAAAAGCCAACCAGGCGAAACTAACTAGCCACCCATTTGCTTACTTACCGTGGGCAGTTGGGACAATGGGACAACACTTGATATGCCAAGCTTTAAAGGGTGAATAAGAGGAAATTAAACAGCCCTAAGGGATGGCGTACTGCTTTGAAGTTTCCTACTCAAAACTCGATTTTGGTAAATCGTTTGGATTGAGTGTTGATATGTCGAGTGTATCGACACACAAGAAAGTCATGTCGAAAAAACAGAAAAAAATCGACACATGAAATTGATATGTCGATCTAATCGACATAAACTGACCCAATAGTTCATGTATGTCGATATAAACCGGAAATTTAAACATGATTTGGCAAGCAGAGCTGCCTTACAACCAATTACCCACATTACCGCCAAATCTACATTCCATAGAAACGAAGGCCGTTCTGAAAGCCTGTATTTCTGCGCGCGCCGCTGTAGCAGAATTAAAAAAGGCAGGGGAACTCATACCTAACCAAAGCATGCTAATTAACTTGTTACCTTTGCTGGAAGCAAAAGACAGTTCAGAAATTGAAAATATTGTCACCACTACCGATAAGCTTTTTCAGTATGCGCTAGAAGACAAGGGCGCTGATCATGCAACAAAGGAAGCTTTACGCTACAGAACAGCGTTGTATCAAGGTTATATACAACTTGAAAGAAAGCCGCTTTGCACAGCGACAGCCATTGAAGTATGCAGTACGTTAAAGCACTCTGAAATGGATATTCGTAAAGTACCGGGGACTTTTATAGGCAACCAGACGACTGGAGAAATTATCTATACCCCGCCTGCGGGAGAGAACGTTATCCGCGACTTGTTAACTAACTGGGAGCGATTTCTTCATAATGACGATGATATAGATCCATTAATAAAGATGGCTGTTAGCCATTATCAATTTGAAGCTATACATCCATTTTATGATGGGAATGGTCGAACAGGACGTATTTTAAATGTTTTGTACCTTATTGAATGCGGTCTTTTAACGCTACCTATTTTGTATTTAAGCCGTTTCATCGTTCATAACAAACAAGACTATTATCGCCTATTGAACCAAGTGACCAAAGATCAGAATTGGGAAGGTTGGCTGTTATTTATACTAAAAGGTGTCGAGCAAACTGCCATATGGACTAGTGATAAGATCACAGCGATTAGGGCACTTATGGAAAGTACAACCGATTACATAAAAGCACAGCTACCTAAAATATATAGCTATGAGCTCGTTCAGCTTATTTTTGAACAACCCTACTGCCGTATCAATAATTTAGTTGAACGTGACATTGCAAAACGCCAAACTGCTTCAACGTATTTAAAGCAGTTAGCGGGTATTGGTGTGCTGCAAGAAATGAATTCCGGTAAGGAAAAATTATTTGTACACCCGCGATTGATGACGTTAATGACAAAAGATAGTAATAAATAGCTTCCAAAAATACACTTCTTATAACTCACCTCAAATACTGCGCTAAAAACGCATTATGAGAGGGCAGTTTGGCAACATGGTTATCCACCTGCAGCTTTAGTCCTGCCATAAACTGTTTCAAAGATTGCTCGCTCATCTCATCGACCACACGGTGATACTGCTGTGGCTTCATACCTTGGCCCATCAATACTTGCGTCCAAGAATCGACGCGGAAGATATCTCCATCATCTAAAAATACACGGCCGCTCTGGGCGAATAGATCTAATTTGTGAGTGAGAGAAGCAGGGATCTCCATACGCTGACACTGTTGCCAAAAAGGGCTGTCTTCGCGCTGTGTAACCTTGTAATGCATAACAATGAAATCGAGTATAGCCGACATTTCGCTATCGAACTTATTGTTATATTCATCGACAGCGCTTTGCGTTATGCCATCAAAGGGGAATAAACGCATTAAGCGAATGAGACCTGTCATTATTAAATGAATACTTGTCGACTCTAATGGCTCGATAAAGCCACTGGATAACCCTAACGCTACGCAGTTTTTGTTCCATCCTCGCCTACGTTTGCCTGGAGTAAAGCGAATCACTCGGGGTTCATTGATGGGTGTGCTCGATACCTGTGACTTAAGGGTATCTATTGCTTCTTGATCACTCATAAATCGGCTGCAATACACCAAACCATTACCCATACGCTCTTGAAGCGGTATTTGCCAGCGCCAGCCTGCTTTATGCGCCACGCTTTTGGTGTAGGGCACCGGCGGCGAAGTTAATTCAGTTTGCATCGCCACAGCCCGGTCGCAGAATAAGTAGTGGCTCCAATCGTCGTAACCTGTGTGAAGGGCTTGTTCAATCAGTAAGCCTTTGAAGCCGGTGCAATCAATGAAGAAATCACCGCCGATACTTTCTCCATTAGTTAAATGAAGCGCCTGAATATTACCTGTGTTTGGGCAAACCGTTACCTTCTCGATATCACCTTCTCTATGCGTTACCCCCGCGTCACATGCTAATGACTTTAAAAAGCGCCCATAGGCAACAGCATCAAAATGGTAAGCAAAATTTAGTGGCATGGCGTCTGAAGTTGCAAACTTGTTTTGCTTCGCGGCAATTAATTCTGGGCAATAGTCACCAAAATCGCCGCCAAAGCCATAGTCTTGAGCTCTCAACCAAAAGTGGTGAAACTCACCTGCCCAACATTCTCTTCCCGTGATCCCAAAAGAGTGAATATAGCTATGGTTAACCTCTCGCCAGTTCTCAAACTCGATTCCTAGTTTAAAGGTGGCTTGTGTGGCGCGCATAAATGCTTTTTCATCTATTCCCAATAATTTATGAAAGGTTCTAATAGGCGGAATGGTGGCTTCGCCCACACCGACAATACCAATATCTTTCGACTCGACTAAGGTCACAGACACTGACTTTCCCAATAGACGAGATAGTGCTGTAGCCGCCATCCACCCGGCTGTACCGCCACCCGCTATAACCACGTTTTTAACCGGTGTTTGATTATTACTGCTATCTAAACCCAATGCGGTCATACTGTGTGTCCTTTTTATTCGGTGTGCCGTCTCTGTAACTTTCTACGTTGTTGTTTATATTGCCATTGTCTTTAGAAGCGTCGTTAGCGCTAGATGCTTTGTCAGTTTGGCCGCTAGGGCACTGACTATTCACTAAGTCTGACGTGGCGTAACGCTCGGCGAGACTTTTCAACAGCGCGTTATTTGAAGGTAAGGCCTGAAAATAAGACGGCTTGGTTTTCTGCAGTTTTTCGCGAATATTACTCGCTTTTTGCCTGTCTTCTTCACTCAAACGAAGTGAATTAGGTAAAGTTCTATACCCCATGCCGTACAGCACGTATTGATAGCTGGCTGAAGGAAATATTTCTTCGTTTTCAATTAAATCTAGCCGAGAAGGGCTTTGGTATTTCCACAGCGTAAGTAATTCACGTAGCGACTCTGGCACTGTGGCCATGTCCCGCTGCGCACGCCAATATGGCTCATCTCTATCACTTAACACATAATGTAATTTTAAGAAGTCGATCACGCGCCGCCAGCGATATCTGAAGCGTTGATTGTAGCGCTTACTTACTATGGTCATATGCTCTTGTGTTTGCGGAAATCCTTCGCAAAGCATCCTTAGGCCAAGCTCAACCATGGCAATAGCCGACGCTTCAAGTGGTTCAACGAAGCCCGATGACATCCCTAAACTTAAACAGTTTTTTACCCAAAAATGTTCACGGTGGCCAGGCTCAAACGCTAAAGTGCGAGGCGTCAGTGCTTCGGCCAGTGCTTTAGGATATCGCCGGCTAACATAGTTAATAAGCGTCTTATAAGCTTGCTCATCACTTGCTAATTGTGATGAATAAACTAAGCCAACACCGCGACGATGCTGTAATGCGATATCCCATGTCCAACCACACGGGTGTGCTGTTGCTAGCGTTGTACTTTCTATTGCACTATCGTTATCAGAATAGGGCACTTGAAGCGCCACGGCACGATTGTTTAGCATGATGTGTTCCACCGACACCCAAGGCACCTTGAAGTGCTTATCGATAAGCAGCCCATTGCTGCCAGAACAATCAATAAATAAGTCCCCTTCTGTAACGTGGCCGTTATCGCCTACAACACTTTTTATATACCCATTTTGATGAGAGTTAACCGACGCTATATGTCCAACGACATGCGTAACGTTTAACTTATTTATACAATGCTTTTTCAATAGCGTAGCGAGTGCCGTTGCGTCGAAGTGATAGCCATAATTAAGCACATGGGCATAATCGGGGGTAGTGGCTTGTTTGGGTGCTTTACCCGCTTCACACATAGCCGCTTGTATGGAAAAAGCATTTTCATAAGCTTCTGTTGGCGCAATCGCTTGCCAACAGGCATGAATATCTATTTCACGATAGCCTGCGGGTTCGGTAAAGGGGTGATAATATTTATGCTCGCCCTTTCGCCAATTCGCAAAACTCGAGCCTTGTTTATACGAACCATGACACACACTAAGGAATTCTAGTTCACTGATACCTATATCGAGAAGGGTGTCCTTCAAAGAGGGCCACGACCCTTCGCCAACGCCAATAGTGGGAATGGCTGGAGATTCAATAAGCGTAACCGAATTCTCGGCACTCAACTTGGCAGCAAGTACGCCAGCAGCAAGCCATCCTGCGGTACCGCCGCCTATAACAACGACGCGATTAATATTATTGTGGCTTTCATTATCACGCATAAGCAAAAAACCAAGTTTTTAAAAGGATAAACCTGTAAAGGCCGTGCAGGCTGACTATTTTTTCACCCAGCACTATGACAAAAAAACCCGCTAAAGTGCAACCCTGAGCACTTTAGCGGGTAAGCACACCCTAATCGTTAAAACGTATATCGGGCACTTAGCGCATAGCGCGCGCCAAATTCATCTAAATTCCAGAGCATTGCACTCGTTCTTCCGTGTCTTCGAATATTTTCTTCAGTAATGTTTATGCCTTCAAAGGCCACTGTAAGATCCTCAGTTACATCGTAAGAGATACTCAAATCAATTTGAGAGTAGTCTTCTGTGTAACCGGGCTCATTGATGTATTGTGAAGTGGTATCAAGAAACTTATCACGCCAGTTATAAGCGATTCGCGCTTGCAAGGCATCTTTTTCGTACATTAAGACAAGGTTGGCAGTATCACTTAAGCCTACCAGCGCAAATTGCGTGATAGAGGGGTTCGCCTCGTTGTCAAAGCCAATATCGCCTTTTACCGTAGTGTAGTTTGCTAGCACGCCAAAACCGCTATCGCCGAAGAAATGTTGAGCGGCAAACTCGAAACCGTATATGTTTGCAGCTTTATTGTTTACTGGCTTAGAATTGATGAAGGTAATGAGTGGGTCATCGCTATTTGGCAAAATATCGAACTGCTGTTCGAACTGCTCGTCAGTGAGTGAATCGTATTCGATGCCGTTTTCCATCGCGGCTACCATGTTAAACAATGATGTATCGTTAACCGGTATACCACGCGCCTCTAGCTCATCTCGCGCTGCTTGCGCTCGCGGCCCAGCGGTTACATCACGAAGGCCAAACACATTTTCTTCAACTTGCTCGTTTCCAATAAAGTTTTTCACGCGCTTGTCGTAAAAACCCACGGATACATAGCTTGTTTCATCAAAATAGTATTCAAAAGACAAATCAAGGTTGTCAGATTCGAGAGGAACCAATGCTGGGTTACCAGAACTTGCCGTTGCCGTAATGCTATCTGTTAATAGCGTCGGGCCACTTTGCGGTGAGACTGACGCAGCTGCACTTAAGTTATTATAAGTTGGCCTTGCGATAGTCTTGCTGTAAGAAAACCGTGCAATCATGTTTTCGACAACTTCAATATCGAAATCTAGTGCAGGGAGTACATGATCATAACTCGCTTCAATATCGACATCTTCCATATCACTGCCAAACCGCACATTGAAGTCATTATTACCTTCCCAGGCAATTCCGCTAGGTAAACTAATGTTAGCGATAGAGGTAACATCCGTGTTTTCATAGCGAACACCGGCAAGAAGATTGTATTCCATGCCGTTCATTTCACCTGACAAGTCCAGTTCGAAATAGACGGCAGTTATATCTTCCTCTATGGTCCGGTTAGTCGCAAACGGGTTATTAGCCACTAAGTCAAAGCCGTATTTTTGCGCTGCAAATGCGCCTATCTGTGCAACGCTGCCCGTAAAGCCCTGCGAGAACATACCGTCTGTATTGAAGTCGTCAAATTCATTGGCTAAATCAAGCGGAGTTAAGGAGCCAGAAGGTAATTCCCCAGGGTTCTCTATTCCCCAGTTTCCCATAGTATGACGTGTAAGTGATTGAAGAGATGTGCTTTCCATCGAACGAGACTCAATTCCAAAATTGATACTTCCCGTGTCCATGTGGTACGTACCGTCAAGACGAGCCTGTGTAATCTCAGTATCTTGAGATGAGAAGTTCATGTCTAAGATTGAGGTGCCAACGTCATCTTGATCCAGTACACCATTGCCATTTAGATTGTCGCGGGCAGCGTCATCGAAATCAACGAACATGATGGGGAATTCGCCTCTAAAATCGACACCTTGCCCTTTCACTACATTGGCACCTAAGCCTAGGTTGGTCCATGTCCCATAAGGTGCATCCGGTTTGCCTTCAGCCGATGAATTATGCACATCAAAAACGAGTGTAAAATCGTCATTGACGAAGTATTCTAAGTTTAAACCAATCGACTTGTTTTCGTTGACCTGATTAAGCTCTTGAAGCGCTAAGCCTAAGTCTCGTGGTAGCAAATCGCGACGTTCTTGCGTAATGAGAACCGGCGTTTTTACTGTTTCGTCATCGAAAGTTAGCTCAGTAAAATATCTGTCATCCATCCAAATTGATTGCTCAGCGCGGGCTTCGTACAAATCTTGTTTAGAGTACGTATAATCCAGCGTAGCCGTCATCTTTTCCGATGGCGCGAACTGGAAAGTAAGCTGGGCGTTTGTTCTTTCACGTTCCCTGTCTGCCATGTAATAACGAAGGTCAGAAGGTATAGCAAACAGTTGCCCCATTGCTGGTGCATTGTTTAATACTATAGGATCACCGCTGTCTGGGTTCGCAGGGTCAGGCGACTGTGGGACGGTTCCGTCAAATGGGTTAACTCGCCACTGATTAACAAACGCACCTTGGGCGGCGCTATCACGCTGCTGGAAGGAGCCGGTAAAGGTCACGCCAAATGTATTATCATCGTTTAGGTAGTTAATAAAACCTGATACTTCCGGCGTAACATCGTCTCCTACGCGATTGGTTGTATCGTGTAATGCTTTTGCACCTACGCTGGCCGTTATACCGTTATCAGCTGCATCGAACGGGCGCGCAGTGCGAACATTTACCGTGGCTCCTATACCGCCGGTAGCAATACTGGCTTTACCTGTTTTATACACTTCCACCGCGCGCACACTTTCTGAGGCTAAGTCCGAAAAGTCGAAAGCGCGAGAGTTGGCTGTCCCACCGCCCCCAGGTAGTGCAGAGCCAGGCATGGTTCTACCATTCAATGTTACCATGTTGAAATCGGGACCAAATCCACGCGCAGTAACTTGGCTACCTTCACCATTGTTTCTGCTAATTGAAATACCTGTAATACGCTGAAGAGACTCGGCTAAGTTTGTATCAGGAAACTTACCAATATCTTCAGCAGAGATCGCATCAACAACACCTGCCGAATCTCGCTTAATGCCCATCGATTCTTGAACACTACTTCGGATACCCGATACCTGAATAACTTCTATATCTTTTTCCGTTTCTTGCGCCGCAACGGGCGACATCATGCTACTGCTCAGTGCTGTACCTAAAATTATCGACAAGCTTGTCGCTAGTTTACTTTTATGTGGTGTTGTCTGTGTCACGATGGTTCTCTCTTTAACAGTGTTTTTATGTGTGTTGTTCAGATTGAGCGCTTTCAAGAAAGGGCTTTCTCAAAGAGAAGCAGACAGCTCGCACAAAAGAAAGCGCTTTCTGAACACTAATCCAACAGAAGCCCAATATCAACACATTTTTTACAAATAATTCACAGAAAGAGGCGGCGAATTATTTTAAAAGAGAGAGAGAAACAAAATAATCGATATAAAACAATAATTAAACTTATTAAGCGAGTGAATTACTTATAAAAAAAGCCTCTACTGGGAGTTACTTACCACATCAAATCATTAACTAAATAATGACAACAAAAAGAGAAAGCGCTTTCTCTTTGTTTTTTAATTGTGCTATAAACTCACCTAGAAAATTCGTTTGATATAACTTTAGAACATTCTGCCAATCTATTCGCGCAGTGAGAAAAAGGTGACTTAACAATGAACAGCATTTCGCTACCTTCTGATAGCCCCTTATTAAGAAAGTCCTTTCTTTATGGGACTGCAACATCAAGCTTTCAGATAGAAGGGGACGTTGATAATCGCCTTGAGAGTATTTGGGATAGGTTTTGTGAGCGGCCTTCAGCTATTGCAGATAGCTCTAATGGCGATGTCGCTTGCGATCATATCAATCGGTGGAAAGAAGATTTCGAGATTTTGCTAGACCTTAATGTTGACGCATACCGTTTTTCGATATCGTGGCCGCGTGTTATGACTAAAGAAGGGGAGCTAAACCCAAAAGGTATTGCTTTTTATCAAACGCTAATCAACGCGCTAAATGATAAAGGCATAAAGCCCTTTGTCACACTTTATCACTGGGACCTACCTCAACACCTTGAAGACAAGGGCGGATGGCTAAATAGGCAGACGGCTTTCGAATTTGAAAATTACGCAGATAAAGTTTCTAAGGCCTTAGGCGAAGACGTATATTCTTATGCAACATTCAACGAACCCTTTTGTAGCGCCTATTTAGGATATGAAATAGGCGTTCACGCACCAGGTAGAACAGGAAGGAAATACGGAAGAGCCGCAGCGCACCATATATTACTGGCGCATGGCCTAGGTATGAAGATGCTAAGAAGAAACGTACCTCGAAGTAAAGCTGGCATCGTTCTAAACTTCACCCCTTGCTACCCCGCAACAGATAAGGAGGAAGATATCCACGCCACCCGCATCGCTGATGAATATATTAATCAGTGGTACATGCAGCCGGTAATGGAAGGGCAATACCCAGAGGTTATCAAAGACTTATCTGAAGAAGACCGCCCACCTGTAGAAGCGGGGGACATGGATACTATCTGCCAACCTTTAGACTTTTTAGGCGTTAATTTTTATACACGACTGCGATATTCAGCCGCGACCGAACAAGATGCGCTGTATTACGAGCACCCCCATCAAGGGCCTGTAACCGACATTGGTTGGGAAATTTACCCAAGAGCACTATTTGATTTACTTACAACGCTAAATGATCGATACACTTTACCTCCTCTTTTTATCACGGAGAATGGCGCGGCTATGGCTGACGAAATGCTAAACGGTGAAGTTAACGATGTGGATCGCGTTGCTTACTATGACGCGCACCTTAAAATGATTCACAAGGCCGTATCAAACGGCGTTGAAGTAAGTGGTTACTTTGCTTGGAGCTTATTAGATAACTTCGAGTGGGCTGAAGGTTATGAAAAGCGTTTCGGGTTGGTGTATGTTGATTTTGAAACACAAAAGCGCACCCCTAAACTAAGTGCTGCAGCCTATAAAGCGTTATTGAAAAGTCGAAAATAGTATTAGAAAACGGTGAATACAGTAATGGACCATAAACTGACATTAAAAGAAAAAGTAGGTTATGGCATGGGTGATGCCGCTGCTAACTTAGTATGACGCGGAGCACTTGCATATCTTGCCGTTTTTTATACAGACACCTTTGGCATTACCGCCGCAGCAGCGGCAATGCTATTTCTAGTCGTTCGTTTATCCGACGGAGTGACAGACATTATAATGGGTATGATTGCCGACAGAACGCAGACCAAAATGGGAAAATTCAGACCATGGATCCTTGGTTCTACGCCATTCCTTGGCCTTTTTATGGTGCTTTGTTTTACTACCCCTGACTTATCCTATACCGGAAAATTGGTTTACGCCTACATAACCTATATAGGACTGACGCTCGCGTATACAGTGAACAACGTGCCTTACTCGGCATTGATGGGTGTGATGACCAGTGACGACAGGGAGCGAACCAGCTTATCTGGATTTAGGTTTGCAGGGGCCTTCTTCGGGGGACTATTGGTCATGGGAGGATTACCCACATTGGTAGAAAGCTTAGGCCAAGGAAATAGTGCGCAAGGGTATCAGTACACCATATGGTTATTCGCCACGCTGCTCGTTATTCTAATGTGCATTACCGTGTTTACAACAAAAGAGCGTGTAACGTTAGAAGGAAGCTACACTTCACCGAGTAAAATCGAAGTACCACAAGGCGAACGCGCGCTATCCACTGAGCTTGTAGACCTCTGTAAACAGCTACCACTTATTTTAATCCCCTTATTTTCCATAACGGCATTTTTCTATTATCGAGATTTCTTCACAGGGGCAACATTTGTCGCCGTGATGGTTTTTACTGCTTTTGCTATAAGAAAGCTTATTCGCAGGCCCGAGGAGGAAAATAGTCGCTTGCAGCAAGATATTATTGACCTGCTGTCTAATAAACCTTGGTTAATACTCCTTGGAATGGGGTTTTTAACCATGATGTTCAATGGCATCAAATACGGCGTTATTGCCTATTACTTTAAATACTATATGGGCAATGCACTATTGACTGGATACTTTTTTATCGCTTTGTTAGTGGTCTCTATTTTTGGAGCATTTGCGACATCTAAGCTAGCAGAGCTGTTCGGTCGTAAACGTTTATTTATCATTGCAATGGTGGCCAGCAGTCTATTGACTTGTGGGATCTATTTTATTCCCCAGGGCAATGTGACCAGCATCTTTATTTTAGGCTGCACAGCCGAATTTTTCGCAGCGATATTACCGACCCTGTTTTTTTCGATGTTGGGAGACTCGGCTGATTACAGCGAGTATAAAACGGGTAGAAGAGCGACTGGGCTGGTATACTCTGCTGGTTCTTTTGTACAGAAAACGGGCGGTGGCTTTGCCGGCGCGCTAGTTTTATTAGTGCTAGGTAGTTACGGGTATGACGGGATGGATATGAATACTATTAGTCAAACACTACCCGGAATGAAGTCATTGATGAGCTGGATACCCGCTTTATTTGGCTTCGCGGGTGCAGCGTTAATATGCTTGTACCCCTTAAATGATGAAAAGCAAAGACAAGTTACTCAAGCATTACTGACTCGACGTAGCACAGAACCGCCGATGTCGGCATAATACAAGAAAGATTACGCATTGATTTATAAACGAGGTTGAATACGTGCCTACCATTTACCAAGTTGCTGAACGCGCGGGCGTTTCATTATCTACCGTATCCCGTGTTTTAAATGGTAAAACGTCAGTAAATAAAGTGCTGAAAGAACGGGTGGAAAAAGCGGTAAAGGAACTGAATTACCGACCAAACTCAGTTGCTCGCTCATTGGCGAACAGTAGAACCGACAGCATAGGTGTACTTGTCCCCGAGCTTAATGCACCTTTTTTCGGCGACTTAATGCAAGCGGTTGAATCTACATTACGCGCACAAGATAAACACGTCATTATCACGGTAGGGCGCAATTGTTTAGAAACGGAAAAGGATGCCGTAGAATTTCTGATAAGCCGAAACTGCGATGCGCTTATCATGCACGCAGAAGCGCTGTCTGATGCGTACCTCTTAGAACTAAATCAATCCAAGCTTCCCGTTGCGCTAGTCAACCGCAAGGTAGATGGCCTCCCCGATGCCTGTACAACTTTAGATAACGAAAAAGGTGGCTACCTAGCAACACGACATTTACTAGAGTTAGGCCATAAGCACATTGCTTACATCTCTGGCCCTACTGACAAAGCAGATGCCTGTTTACGCTTAAAAGGGCATAAGCGTGCGCTAAGTGAGGCAGGGTTAACCGTTAACCCTCAGCTGATATTCAATGGCGATTATTCAGAGGATGACGGAAAGGTAGGGTTACTTGAGTTGATGGCACAAGATCAACACTTTTCCTCTTTAGTGTGCGCGAACGACTGGATGGCGTCAGGTGCTATTAGTTGTGCAAGAGACTTAGGAATGAGCTTGCCACATGACTTATCCATTGTGGGTTTTGATGATGTCGTTTTTGCCCATCATGTTTTTCCTAGGTTAACCACAGTAAGTAACCCTGTGGCTGAAATGGCCGAAATGTCAGCAAAGTACATATTAAATAAGGTCTATGGCCAAGGCCATGAGATTAAGCAATGCTTCGAACCTACGTTGGTTGTAAGAGAGTCTGCGATTAAATACGAAGGTTGATGGTTGATGGTTGATGGTTAACATACCGTTAAATAGCGTGTCAGCCTTTCTTCTAAAAGCCTTAAATACTCAAAACAACTTTATTCGCCGTTACAAATTAGCTTCCCGTTGGCGTTAAATGCTTACTGCTGCTTGTCCAAATTTATACGCTTGAGCATGCTAGACGCCTCCCACCTTTACATTTGTTAATTCAGACTTTTTAAGGCAATCGGAGCATAAAATTTGTTCCATGTGAAACATCAACACACCTTTTCATATAGACATCGGGCATGTACGCCACGCTGTTTGTAGCGGTTTATCGCTTTAAATGTACTCGCAATAAGCTTCATAATTGTTTCCAAAATATTATGTGAGCTTTTAAGATAGGCGTTAAGTTAAGCTTTGAGGTAGATAAGAACGTGAAATATGTAACCCTACTAATGCTGTTGTTACTTTCTATGTCGGTAAGTGCTGATGACGATCGCGAGGCGGTGGGCAACGTGCTTGATGCTTTGCACACGAACGCCTCTAACGCAGACTTTGATAGCTATTTCGGCTTATATGATGACAACGCCGTTTTTATCGGGACCGACGCTTCAGAGGTATGGAGTCTGACAACGTTTATGGCATATGCAAAACCCCACTTCGATAAAGGCAGCGGCTGGACATATACTCCTAGAGACAGACACATTTATTTTTCGCCAGACAAGAAGGTAGCCTGGTTTGATGAACTTCTAGATAATGAAAAGTTAGGGGAAACCCGAGGAACAGGTGTATTAATTAAGCAAGATGGTAAATGGAAAGTCACTCAATATCATTTGACTATTCCCATACCTAACACCATAGCCGACGCAGTTGCTGAACAAATAAAGGCCATAGATAGATAAACAAAGCCCCGAACAAACGGGGCCTTTTATTATATTTAACCGTGCCTACAGTGAAATTAGGTATTAGACTGGGTTAACGGTTGAATTTCCATTTCAACACGGCGGTTCATAGAACGGTTAGCCGCGCTATTATTTGGTACTTTAGGCGAGTATTCACCCATGCCCACGGTAGTAATACGAGTAGGGTTTACCGAATAGTTAATCAGTAAATTCTTAACCGCACCCGCGCGTCTTTCCGACAGAGACTGGTTATATTGTTCAGAACCCGTGTCGTCGGTATGACCTTTAATCATTAATACTGTTTTTTCGTAGTTATTTACTACTTTTGCAACATCTTGCAGAACTGGGTTGAAGTTAGGGCTAATGCTAGCGCTGTCAGTAGCAAAAGTAATGTCGCCAGGCATAATTAGACGAAGGTTATCTCCCTCACGCACTACTTGAACACCAGTATCAGAAAGCTCTGTTCTTAACTCTTCTTCCTGTTTGTCCATATAGTTACCGATTGCTCCACCCGCAATGGCACCTACTGCAGCGCCCCACGCGTATCGGCTTTTGTCATTATCACCTGTTGCTTTACCGAGTAGTGCACCAACTACAGCACCAATTGCGGCACCTTTCTGCGTATTATTTGGATCAGTTGCACAACCTGCAACCGTTAACGACGCAGCGATCAAACTTACAGCGAGAGTCTTTTTCATAACTTCCTCTTATTTAAAGTATACAGCTCACTATTGATAGGTTTCATTTATCCATTGCTACCTTCAATAAGCTCAACATAAATGTTTCTATTAAAAATTAATAGAGCAAATACCGTTCCACCCTATTGAAAGCAGATACTTTGTCCCTTTTTCAAAGAGCCAGCCAGTTTTTATAGGGGATATTAACTATTACCTAAAATTCAACAACCTAAACCTAAAAATAGCTTCAGGCACGCCTTATTGGAACGTTAATTATAATGCGCCAAACCTGAACGCAAGCTAAATACGAAAGCAATAAACAGCGTATCGAAAGAAGCGAAACACACTGTAATTTGTACACGGTGTTGCTAAAAAGTAACGACAGATTAGGTCGCGACAGAACGTTCGAAAAAACTGTTCACATCAATTTTGTAGTCGGAGGCAATAACGGCTTTAGCGATACTCACTGTCTTATCGAGCGCAAGATCGATATCTCTGGGGGGCAGGTAATGGTTATTTCGCACAGAAAAGAACTCTTTTACCAGCGGCGTTAGCGGAGAGTCTCGCTGTTCCAACACCATGCCAAGCCTGTCATTTGATAGTAAAACAAGGCTACCAACAGGGTATACGCCAAGGCATTTGATAAACTGCTGTACAAGCGTTTGATCAAGGCGGGTAGGGGCATCGTTCATCAAAATCGAAAAGGCTTTTTGGCTAGACATACCTGATTTATAGACACGGTCAGCGGTAAGGGCATCGTACATATCGGCAATGGCCAACATTCGGCCTGCTTTACTTATTGCGTTCCCTTTAGTACCTGCAGGGTAACCAAGGCCATCTAGCCGTTCATGGTGCTCACTGATTGTCTTAATAAGAGGGGCCGCTATATCAGTGCTTTTTAGGTAATCAACACCGTGTTTTACATGCCCTTTCATGATCTCCATCTCACTATCGGTTAGCCGACCAGGTTTATGAAGAATCTCATCGGGGATTTTAATTTTTCCTAAATCATGAAGAAAGCCGGCATAAGAGAGATCTTGAACGTCCTCTTCAGACATTCCCAAAAACTTACCGAAGTTAGCCAATAAGATAGCGACATTAAGAGAATGTTCTAACAGGTAATCGTCTTTTTCGCGTATTTTAGTTAGGCAGAGTAACGCATCAGGATTCCTATCTACCGACTCAACCAACTTATTAGAAAACGCTTTTGGGATACTTGCATCAAAGGGGGTTTCTTTTTGAAGGTTTGCAAGCAAAAGCTTTTGGATCGCTTTGCCCTGGACATGAAGCTTAGATGCTCTATTGAGTTCGTTTGTAAGCGTTACCTTCTTTGGTTTAGCATTGTTCCTTATTTGGGCAGTTTGTGTTGTTTCTGGTACTGCCTCTTGCGCACTCTCACCTGCATCAAAATTCTTATCAGTGTCTATAGCGAGGGTTTTCACGCCTCGCTTTTTGAGGGTTTTCACAACATCGGCAGAAGTCACTCGACCTTGGCTTTTAACCGTCAATGCTCCGTCCTGTTCAAGTATTTGGTGAACAAACATACCGGGCGTTAACTGATCAATCTTAATTTTTTTTATCATTATTCTGCACGCAATATACGTTTATCTAACTACTCTGATATAAAACGAGATATTAATAATCTAATGCTACCAGTATAGTGTGTATATCTGGAGACCAAGCAAATTTTTTCATATTAACTCGACTGCGCTTTACCTCAACCCCTTCGGCTATTAATCGCTCCCGCTGTTCGCGTGCTTTGTCAGAGCCGCTAGGAAATGCGATTTTGCCGTCAGCACGAAGAACTCTATGCCAGTTACAGTCCGTTTCGATTTCCTGTAAACACTTTCCCATCATTCTCGCCCTACCTGGCAAGCCGCACAAATCTGCTAATAGACCATAGCTGATAACATTTCCATCTGGTACGAAAGAAAGGGTTTTCTCAACACGTAATTGTACTGCTTCATTTATCATGTTGTATATTATCCTAACAGTTAAGTTACTAAACTATTTGCTTTACCACTTCGAACGGAAGGATTAAATAACCACATTATGCGTCTTTATTGTGAAGGCTGTCAGTATCCACAAAACACTTGTATTTGCGATCATATAGATAAGGTGAAAACCGCGCTCGACATTATTATCGTTCAGCACGAGAAAGAAGCGCATCACGCAAAAAATACAGTGAGACTGCTAAGTCTGTGCATGCCAAGCACTCAGGTCGTTTGTGCAAGTGACAATAGCGCGATGGCGGCTTTGGAAATGCAGTGTAGTCACAAGCATTCAGCACTTATTTATCCCAGTGAAACGAGTACACCTCTAGAAAATGCATCTGCCACTATGTCGAACCAGATTTCAACCCTCATTCTAGTTGATGGAAGCTGGAAACAAGCGTTTGGTATTGTAAAGCGAAACCCTTGGCTAGGGGGGTTACCCGCGTTTCATTTTACTAACGCCCCTGACTCAAACTATTTGATTAGGCATACTTCTGTAGCCAGCGCGCTTTCAACGTTAGAAGCGACAGCTTATGCCATAAATTGTATCGAAAACACGAATGTATTGGCCCTTCATAGGGCACAGAGCGCACTTCAGAAAATGTGGCAGGGACCACAATCCCACCGACGAAAAGTGCAATAACGTTTTACACAGCGCTTGCTACGCTTTCATAGGGATAAATCCTTTTTGCTCTTTAATCAATTGTATCCAGTTGCGAATTGCAGGGTAGGCAGAAAGGTCAAACCCGCCTTCATTGGCAACATGGGTGTAAGCAAATAAAGAAATATCGGCAAGACTAATGCTATCGCCTAACAAATACGGCGTGAGATTAAGCTGATGCTCCATCACAGCAAGGGCGCGATAACCACCTGCTTGCTTAGATTCATACTCGGCTTTCTTATCTTCAGGGAGGCCTAAGTAGACGTTGATGTAACGTGCCACCGCAATATAAGGTTCATGGCTATACTGCTCGAAGAACTGCCATTGTAGTAACTGTGAGAAGTGATAAGGCGATGAGGGTACGTAGGGAGAGTTACACGCAATATAATGCATTATCGCATTTGACTCTGATAGCACCCTGCCGTCATCGAGTTCAAGTAGAGGAATTTTGCCATTAGGCGTCTTTTCAAGAAAAGAGGGCGCTCTTGTTTCTCCTTTCATTATATCAACGTCTACCCACTCACAGCTTTTACCTAACAGGGAAAGGAGCAGTTGAATTTTATAGCAGTTACCAGAACGCTTATCGCCGTATATTCGCACAGGGAAACCTCATTGACTTTGGTTATTTATACCATAGCAATGCTTAGTGTCGACGACAATTACTAACAAGGTTTAATTAAGTTAGTTGAGCACTAACCGTAGTAGGGCACCTGAATTAACCATTCAACAACGATTAATAACAACCAAGAAATAGGCACTAATGCGATACAGGCTGCTACCCTTGCCTTATCCCTAGGGGCAAAAACTCCCGCCCCCATCTTAAGAATACGCTCTTTTTCGCTTTCTAATTCTTCTATTGAAGTTGCCGTTAATGATTCTTGCTTTTCCGCACAGCGTTTTATCCCCTCTTCAATGCCAGCTTCAAGGTGAAGGACAGCAGCTTTTTGCTCTAACTCGAGCATGCTTTTAAGTTTTATAACTGGCCAAAATAGATAAAAACCAACGATCCCAGTGAAAAAAGTTACCCCTAATACGTCTATAGAGGGAATGTCTTTCTTCAACCAAAAGATAGGGAAAATGGCTAGCGCGCCTGTTGCAAAGATACTGTTCGCTGTGCCCAACTTCAATATGATCAAAATAGATTTGAGCCGGTCAATGTTGCCGCCAGCTTGAGGTAACACATTCGTCGTCAGATACTTAATATTGGAAGATATTTGAAATAAAAATAAAATGGCTAAGAACCAAAACGGAACAGCGGTAGCAGTGAGAAATAGTACATGTATTTCCTGTTTAACGGTTATCAGCCCCTCAAAAATACAGTAAACGATGGTAATCATTATAGATATGATTATAGCGTTGAAAATATGGTGCTTAAATTCATTGGCTAGCTCTCGTCTATGAGCTGAAAACTGGCTGAGCTGATTTGTCTTTACCAATAAGGAAATAAGTGTACTCGCTACGTTTTGATGCATAAGACGCAAAGCGAACCAAAAATAGCCAGTAATTAGCGACATGGCGATCGCAGAATTGAAATCCCGTTGAGCACGCACATTACCCACCTCAGGCCAGTCTAACGCACCCGTAAAGTAATGCACCGAAAGCAAAATCAGTGTGGCTAAAAGCGGAAAAAATCCAATTGACGCACCATTGTGTAAATTGGAGTAGGGGTTGAGCTTCATTTTTATAATTCGTTACAGGCAAAATCGGTATGTTTACTACCGTAAAACACGCTTACAGTAAGATTTGCTAAAACGCTTCAACGATAAGCTATTGTATAGCCAGTTAGCAATAGAAATAAACGTAAGAGAATGTGAACGTTTACTTTTCGTTCGACAATAAAAAACCCGCCATTTGGCGGGTTTTTTCAAAGCTGTGCTTTTTACTTGCGTAACTTCTGAATAAGGCGAAGTTGAGCAATTGCTTCAGCAAGCTCGTGAGCTGCTTCTGCGTAGTTAAAGTCAGCGCCTGGATTGGCGATGTGCTCTTCTGCACGTCGTTTGGCTTCTTGTGCTGCCTGCTCGTCAAGATCTTCAGCTCGAACCGCGGTATCAGCCAGTACGGTAATGTTGTTAGGCTGTACTTCTAGTACACCACCTGCAACATAAATAACTTCTTCTTCACCGTGCTGTTTAACCAAACGCACCATACCAGGTTTAATAGCAGAGATAAGTGGCGCGTGACCTGGGTTAATACCCAATTCACCTTCGCTACCTGTCACCTGAATCGATTCAACGCGTCCAGAGAAAATCGCTTTTTCCGCGCTTACTACGTCCAAATGTACTGTCATTGCCATGTGAACCTCCTGATTAGGTACGTTAGCATGATGCTAGGCTAGCTCACGCTAGCCTCACCATTATGCTTTCTTGGCTTTCTCTAGCGCTTCTTCGATAGAACCAACCATGTAGAAGGCCTGCTCTGGAAGGTGATCGTACTCACCGTCTAGAATGCCTTTAAATCCACTGATTGTGTCTTTTAGCGAAACATATTTACCAGGTGCACCGGTAAATACTTCTGCTACGAAGAACGGCTGAGATAGGAAACGCTGAATCTTACGAGCACGTGATACCACTTGCTTGTCTTCTTCAGACAGTTCGTCCATACCTAGGATCGCGATGATGTCTTTCAGCTCTTTATAACGCTGAAGAACAGTCTGTACGCCACGCGCTACGTCGTAGTGCTCTTGACCAATTACTAGCGGGTCTAGCTGACGAGACGTTGAATCTAGTGGGTCTACCGCAGGGTAGATACCAAGAGAGGCGATATCACGAGAAAGTACTACCGTTGCATCCAAGTGAGCAAAGGTTGTCGCAGGAGACGGGTCAGTCAAGTCATCCGCAGGTACGTATACCGCTTGGATTGACGTGATTGAGCCAGTCTTCGTTGACGTAATACGCTCCTGAAGTACACCCATCTCTTCTGCAAGTGTAGGCTGGTAACCTACCGCAGATGGCATACGACCTAGAAGTGCTGATACTTCAGTACCTGCTAGGGTATAACGATAGATGTTATCTACGAAGAATAGAACGTCACGGCCTTCGTCACGGAACTTCTCAGCCATAGTTAGACCGGTAAGTGCAACACGTAGACGGTTACCCGGTGGCTCGTTCATCTGACCGTATACAAGCGATACTTTATCAAGTACGTTTGAATCGTTCATTTCGTGATAGAAGTCGTTACCCTCACGCGTACGCTCACCAA
The DNA here is from genome assembly GCF_054968525.1 of Alteromonas sp. G5_S2_22_S1. Taxonomy (NCBI): domain Bacteria; kingdom Pseudomonadati; phylum Pseudomonadota; class Gammaproteobacteria; order Alteromonadales; family Alteromonadaceae; genus Alteromonas; species Alteromonas sp. G5_S2_22_S1. The sequence goes on from NZ_JBQKUJ010000007.1 coordinate 172,018, forward strand.
CACCAGCGAATACTGAGAAACCGCTGTGTTCTATTGCGATATTACGGATAAGCTCCATCATGTTTACGGTTTTACCTACACCCGCACCACCGAATAGACCAACTTTACCACCCTTAGCGAATGGACAAACCAAGTCGATTACTTTGATACCAGTTTCTAGTAGTTCTACCGAGCTAGACTGATCTTCGTAGCTAGGCGCTTCACGGTGAATAGACATACGCTCTTCTTCACCAATTGGGCCCGCTTCGTCGATTGGGTTACCCAATACGTCCATGATACGACCTAGTGTCTTCGTACCCACTGGAACCATGATTGGGTTACCGGTATTTTCTACTGTAAGACCACGTTTTAGTCCGTCAGTAGTACCTAGTGCGATGCCACGAACAACACCGCCACCTAATTGCTGTTGCACTTCCAGGGTTAGACCTGACAAGTCACCTTCGGTAACTCGTAGTGCGTCATAAACTCTTGGTACCGCATCTTGTGGAAACTCTATGTCCACAACGGCGCCAATGATTTGGACGACCTTACCTTGACTCATAATTTGTCCTCGTTATCTCTTTTAAACCTTTGCCTACACCGCTGCGGCACCGCTAACAATCTCACTGATTTCTTGTGTGATTGCAGCCTGACGCGCTTTGTTATATACCAGTTGTAACTCATCAATAAGGTTACCGGCGTTGTCGGTTGCTGCCTTCATGGCAACCATTCGCGCAGCTTGCTCTGACGCCGCGTTTTCTACAACACCCTGATACACCTGAGACTCAATGTAACGAACCATTAGTGCTTCCAAAATTTCTTTTGGATCTGGCTCGTAGATGTAGTCCCAACGATGTTGATATTCTTCATCTTCTGACTTTGGCAAAGGCAATAACTGATTGATCACAGGTTTCTGTGTCATGGTGTTAACGAAGTCATTGAATACCAAGAATACTCGGTCAATTTGTCCTTCGTCGTACGCTTTAAGCATAACGCGTACAACACCTACTACATCGCTCACAGACGGCTTGTCACCTAAACCAGATTCAGCAGCAAGCAACTTGCCACCAAAACGGTTGAAGAAACTGCACGCTTTAGAACCTAATGCAGCGAAATCCACTTCTACACCCTGTTCCCGCCATTTTTTGACGTCTTGGGTGACGAGCTTAAATTCGTTGGTGTTCAAACCACCACATAAGCCTCGGTCAGTGGAAATCACAATGTAACCGACGCGCTTGACTTCACGCTCTTCCAAATATGGATGGCGATATTCAAGGTTACCGTTTGCAATGTGACCAATCACTTTAAGCATATTTTGTGCATATGGACGGCCAGAAGCCATACGTTCCTGCGCCTTTTTCATCTTAGACGCAGCAACCATTTCCATCGCACTGGTAATCTTCTGAGTATTTTTGATACTCCCAATCTTACCTTTTATTTCTTTACCGCTGGCCATGACTCTCTCTCCGATTACTCAACGAATTGCGCTGGTGGTTAAACACCAGCACCATTGATTACCAAGTTTGTGTCGCTTTAAAGTTAGTTAAAGCGTCGTTCAACTTAGAGGCAATCTCGTCGTTGTAGTTACCTGATTCGTTGATAGTCTTCATAAGGTCAGCGTGTTCGCTGTTCATATAAGAGTGAAGAGCGGCTTCAAAATCTAGGATTTTGTTAAGCTCGATACCCTTAAGGAAACCTTTTTCTACCGCGAACAGAGATACACCCATGTTAGCAATTGATAGTGGAGCGTATTGCTTCTGCTTCATCAGCTCAGTTACGCGCTCACCGTGCTCAAGTTGCTCGCGAGTGGCATCATCAAGGTCAGAAGCAAACTGCGAGAACGCCGCAAGTTCACGATACTGAGCAAGGGCTAGACGGATACCGCCACCCAATTTCTTGATGATTTTAGTCTGTGCAGCACCACCAACACGTGATACCGAGATACCAGCGTTAACCGCTGGACGGATACCTGCGTTGAACAAGTCAGTTTCCAAGAAGATCTGACCATCGGTAATTGAGATTACGTTAGTCGGTACGAATGCCGATACGTCACCAGCTTGCGTTTCGATAATTGGAAGCGCAGTTAGTGAACCCGTTTTACCTTTCACTTCACCGTTCGTGTAGTTTTCAACGTATTGCTCGTTTACACGTGCAGCACGCTCTAGTAGACGCGAGTGAAGGTAGAATACGTCACCTGGGTAGGCTTCACGGCCTGGTGGACGCTTAAGTAGTAGTGAGATTTGACGGTAAGCAACAGCTTGCTTAGACAAATCATCATATACGATTAGCGCATCTTCACCGCGGTCACGGAAGTATTCACCCATAGTACAACCAGAGTAAGGCGCAAGGTATTGAAGCGCTGCAGACTCAGACGCAGATGCTGCAACCACGATAGTGTGGTCAAGTGCACCGTGTTCTTCTAGTTTACGTACTACGTTAGCGATAGTAGACGCTTTCTGACCAACCGCTACGTACACACACTTAATGCCTGTGCCTTTTTGGTTGATGATAGCGTCAACAGCCATTGCTGTTTTACCACACTGACGGTCACCGATGATAAGCTCACGCTGACCACGACCTACTGGGATCATGGCATCAACTGACTTATAACCAGTTTGTACTGGCTGGTCTACCGATTGACGTTCGATTACGCCAGGTGCAATTTTTTCAACTGGCTCGAAACCAGCTGCGTCGATTGCGCCTTTACCATCAATAGGCTCACCTAGTGTGTTAACAACACGACCAAGAAGTGCGTTACCTACTGGTACTTCAAGAATACGGCCAGTAGATTGTACTTTATCGCCTTCTTTCAGGTCCGCATATGGACCCATAACAACTGCACCTACAGAGTCTCGCTCAAGGTTTAGTGCAATTGCGTAACGGCTTCCAGGAAGCTCAATCATTTCACCTTGCATTACATCTGCAAGGCCATGAATGCGGATAATACCGTCAGTTACTGCGACGATAGTACCTTCATTACGTGCTTCACTGCTTACATTGAACTGTTCAATTCTTTTCTTGATCAGTTCAGCAATTTCAGTGGAATTAAGTTGCATGCTCTTATCCCCGTTATGCTTGCAACGCGTCTGCTAGACGGTTCAATTTCGACTTTACGGAACCATCAATAACTGTATCACCGGCATTTATTACCATTCCAGCGATCAGGGCAGGGTCCACGTTACAATTAAGCTTCACTTTACGTGCCAAACGTTTTTCCAAAGATGCTACCAACTCAGTTTGTTGGGCATCGGTCAGCGTAGATGCTGAGGTTACGTCCACTTCTACTTCTTTATCGTAATCTGCTTTAAACGCATCGAACAAAGTAGAAATTTCAGGCAACGCGGCTAAACGTTTATTCTCAGCCAAAACCTTTACAAGGTTCTGGCCGTGTTCGTCGAGTTGCTCACCACAAACATTATTAAAAATGTCGGCAAGCGTATCAGCGGCAACCGCACCAGTTAACAACTGGTGCATGTCTTCATTTGCTGCTACTTCACCTGCGAAGGCGAGCATTTCTTGCCATTTTGCAATGGCATCTTTCTCGACAGCAAAATCGAAAGCGGCTTTCGCATAAGGACGAGCAACAGTAGTCAATTCAGACATTGGCTCATCTCCCTATCAAAGCTCAGCGACAAGTTTTTCAACAATGTCGTTTTGCGCGCTTGCGTCGATTTCACGTTGTAAGATTTGCTGTGCGCCGGCTACTGCTAGTGCAGAAACCTGCTTGCGCAAATCTTCTTTGGCACGATTGCGTTCAGCTTCAATCTCGGCATAACCAGAAGCGATAATTTTCTCGCGTTCCGCATGGCCCTTTTGCGTTTCTTCGTCAACCAATTGGTTGGCACGCTTTTTAGCCTGCTCGATAATTTCAGCTGCTTGCGCTTTCGCATCTTTCAATTGCTCAGTAGCTTTCGCTTGAGCAAGCTCTAAGTCTTTCTCTGCACGTTCAGAAGCTTCAAGCCCATCGGCAATTTTCTTCTGACGTTCTTCAATCGCTGCCATTAGTGGAGGCCATACATATTTCATGCAGAACACCACGAACACAGCGAAGGCGATTAATTGACCTATAAAAGTGGCGTTAAAATTCACAATCGCCCCTCCTCTTAAAGTTCGCTAAAAAAGTGTTTAGTAAAATTAGGCACCAACAGCGAACAATAGGTATAGAGCGATACCAACACCGATCATCGCGATGGCGTCGATAAGACCCGCTACGATGAACATCTTAACTTGTAGTTGAGGTGCTAGTTCAGGTTGACGAGCAGCAGATTCAAGGAATTTACCACCTAGTAGACCAAAACCAATAGCGGTACCTAGGGCACCAAGACCAATCAGTAGTGCAACAGCGATGTATAACATTTACGTCTCCGATTTAAGTTAAATTTAAAGTTAATGTTTAAAAGTCAAACTCTGTAAAAAACGGTGCCAGTATTTCCAGCTTACCAGCACACGTTAATGCTTAGTGGTCTTCACACGCCAGGCTTAAGTACACGATGGTTAACATCATGAAAATAAACGCTTGAAGCGGAAGTACCAGAATATGGAACACAGCCCACATAAAGTGCAGTGGAAGCTGGAAGTAACCAATTGTAGCAATCAATATGAAGATTAGCTCACTGGCGTATAAGTTACCGAACAAACGCAGCGCTAGTGAAAGCGGGCGCGCAAGTAAAGTAACCGTTTCAAGAATGAAGTTCACCGGGATAAAAATCGGGTGACCGAAAGGCTGCATAGTGAGCTCTTTAGCAAAGCCGCCAATACCTTTCATCTTGATTGAGTAGAAAAGAATAAGAATGAATACGCCTGAAGCCAGTGCGAACGTTAGGTTAAGGTCAGTCGTTGGAACAGCCTTGTTGTAAACGTCGTGAGGATCCATACCAAAAGCCGCTTGGCCGATAAGACCAGAAACCCAAGGAATTAAATCAACAGGCACTAAATCCATAAGGTTCATCAGCAACACCCACACAAAGATAGTGAGTGCTAATGGCGCGATTAATGCGCTTTTACCGTGGAATGTGCTTTTTACGTTATCGTCAACAAACTCAACCACAAGCTCAACGAACGCCTGCATTTTGCCAGGTACGCCTGTTGTCGCTTTTGAAGCAACGCTTCTAAAGATGATTAAGAAAAGAAGACCAAGACCGATTGACCATGCCAGTGTATCAACATGCCATGCCCAAAAACCGGCATCAGAACAGGCTTTGTTAAAAGCAATTCCGTTGTCAGTTGAGCACATGGTGGCATTGGTCAAGTGGTGCTTGATGTATTCTGAGGTAGTGTATTCAGATGCCATTGTTTAACCCAAGTTGTAAAGTGTAAAAATTTGGTGACTGGTTTCTATGTCTCAATCGGAACGATACGTTATTTTCGTTATCGCAACGCGTTGCGTTGTCTTTATTCTTTCGAACCGTAATGAAACATCGCTAGCCCGTGGCTAGCCGTTGTAATCACAAATGCCACAAAGATTTCTAATGGCGTGGCGTTTAGGCCTTTAAAAGCAATTACAAATAAAATGATTGTCAGTGCCAGCTTCAATTTTGAGCCTTGGCTAAAACTTCGCGCAACAAGTTGATTTTTGCTCGCTCCTGCATACCGAAATGCAAAAGCAGCGAAAACCATATTGGGCAGTATGCTAATCAGTGCACCCGCGCCTGCTGATATGGCTGAATGGTAGCCTGATACAGCACCTGCAAAAATCGTAACGATAAGGCCCGTTATAACCTGAAAAAGTAGCCCTTTCTTGGCGAGATTTACCCCGCGTTTTGCTAACTTGTTCGTCACGTCTTCTCGCAGCTTGTTCACGTCTTACAAAAAGCGTCAGAAGTATACTGTTTTACCGACATTTTTCAACAGTACATCGCTTTTTGAAAGTTATTCTGAAAATATTCTATTGCTATAACCGGAAAGGAGAGTGTCCGGAACTCTTTCCGGACAGCGTGTCAATTGCGGGCAGGCAAAGGTTCTAACATTATTCTTATAGTTTTAAACTACTGAATTTTCGAAATAATTCCGTCAAGTTGTTCTAAATCACTAAAGCTAATGGTGAGCTTACCTTTACCCTTTGCGTTATGGTCGATGCTCACAGGCGTGCCTAAATTTTCTGAAAGTCTTGTCATAAGGTTTTGAACATCAGGATCAACTTTCTTCTCTGGCTTAGGTTTTGCGGGCTCTAAAAGCTTTTTCACCAGCTTTTCGGTGTCGCGAACAGTAAGACCTTTGCCAGATACTACTTGCGCCGTCTCAGATTGGGTTTCCCCTTCTAATGCCAAAAGCGCACGGGCATGACCCATTTCAATATCGCCATGCTCAACTAACAATTTTACGTCATCGTTCAAATTGTTTAGGCGAAGTAAGTTTGTCACTGTGGTGCGTGATTTACCTACGGCTTCAGCCACTTCCTGATGCGTGAGAGCAAATTCACTCATCAATCGGTCAAGGGCTTGCGCCTCTTCCATTGCGTTTAAATCTTCGCGCTGGATGTTTTCGATAAGCGCAATAGCAACCGCAGCTTCGTCGGGCACGTTTTTAACAATGCACGGTACTTCATCAAGCTGAGCAAGTTGAGATGCTCGCCAACGACGCTCACCGGCTATAATTTCATAGCGGTGCTCATCAACTTTTCTTACCACAATAGGCTGAATAATGCCTTGTGCACGAATTGAAGACGCTAACTCCTCTAGTGCATCAGGTGACATGTCTTTACGAGGTTGATATTTACCCGGCACTAAGTATTCAATAGGCAGTTTACTCAACTCGCCGTTTGTTGAATTAACCTCGGCGGCATCTTGTTCTTTTTGAGCAGATGACTGGCTGGTTGCGAGTAGCGCATCTAAACCGCGGCCAAGGCCTCTTTTACGTGCTGACATAGTGTCCTCTATGGCATGTGCTGATAGTGTTCAGCTTATTATCATTTAACTTGCTTTTGCCTGTGCAGGCGTTGTCTTATCCCTGCGGCGCAATATTTCACCCGCCAAGGCCAAGTATGCTTTTGCGCCTGTAGACGACTTATCATAATACATAGCCGGCGTACCGAAGCTAGGCGCTTCAGCTAAGCGAACGTTACGCGGAATGACCGTGCGATAAACTTGTTCACCGAAGTGGCGCTTTAACTGCTCTGAAACGTCATTCGCTAAGCGATTGCGCGGGTCGTACATAGTACGCAATACGCCTTCAATCTTCAATTCAGGATTCACTACCGACGCTAATTTTTGAATGGTATCCATCAAGGCGGTAAGACCTTCCAACGCATAGTATTCACATTGCATAGGAACCATCACAGAGTCTGCAGCAGCAAGCGCATTGACGGTTAACTGGTTAAGCGAAGGAGGACAGTCGATAAACACAAAATCGTAGTAGTCCATTACAGGCTTTAACGCATTGCGCAAACGAACTTCACGGGCAAACATTTCCATTAACTTAATTTCTGCTGCGGTCACATCACCGTTTGCAGCTATCAAGTCGTACTTCCCGCTTGTTCCCTTTACAATGACGTCATCAATCGGCTTTTCTTCAATCAACAATTCAAAGGCCGTAGATTCAACGTCGTATTTATCAACGCCGCTGCCCATGGTCGCATTGCCTTGTGGATCGAGATCAATAAGCAACACTTTGCGCTTCGTTGCTGCCATTGACGCTGCCACGTTAACTGCGGTGGTTGTTTTTCCTACACCACCTTTCTGATTCGCGATCGCGATTACCTTAGCCACGTTAGATCCTGTTCTGTCTATTCTATTTTTTGGCTATTTCTTTTTTAGCCAAACCAGATGTCGTTCGCCTACTAAATTTGGCACAGTGAGGTTTTCCGTTTTTCTCACATGAAAGTGATCACTCACTTCTTCTATCTCATCTTGCGGAAACTGACCTTTGAGCGCCAAAAATTGTCCTTCTGAATCTACCAGATGTTGACACCAGTGCAACATATCTTTTAGCGAAGCGAAAGCTCTACTTAACACGATATCGTAAGGCACTTCACCGTTGTGCGCTTCCACCCGGCTTTGCACGGGTGTAACGTTTTTCAATCCAAGGGTGTGAACACTCTGCGTCATAAAGCGTACACGCTTGCCAAGGGAGTCGAGCAAAGTAAATCGCTTTTCAGGAAAAGCAATAGCCAATGGCATACCTGGTAGGCCAGGTCCTGTTCCCACATCAATAATGTTGTCACCTTCAAGATGAGGCACTATGGCCAACGAGTCTAGAATATGTTTCACCATCATCTGTTTAGGATCGCGTACTGAAGTGAGGTTATATGCCTTATTCCATTTATCCATCAGTAAAACATAATCGACTAATTGCTGTTGTTGCCTTTCGCTTAACTCTAGTGAAAGGGCGTCAAGTCCTTGGACCAAAATGGTGTGCAATTCTTGCTGTATAGTCATCAAAAATTCTGTCTAGTGGATTTGATTATAGGGTGTTGCTTTACGCAGGCCCAAAACAGATTGGGAAGAGTGAAAGCGCCTAGTATTTCTATATATCGTTTTCTATAGTGCAATGATACGCGAATAAATCGGAAATACTAAGCGCTCGTAGTCGTCTATTGATGCAAGCGCGTGTTTTACGCGCTAATTTTGTCTTGTTTACGCAACATGCCGTGCTTTTTAAGGTAAACCAGCAGTAACGAGATGGCCGCAGGCGTAATGCCAGAAATACGAGATGCTTTGCCGATAGTTTCTGGACGCGCTTCCGTAAGTTTAGCTACCACCTCATTTGACAAGCCAGAAATTTTGCTGAAGTCCATATCAATCGGTAGCAACGTATTCTCATGACGTTGGGTTTTCGCGATTTCGTCCATTTGGCGGGAAATATAACCGGCGTACTTAATTTGAATTTCTACCTGCTCGGCGGCAATGGGATCGTCAATGCCCGGGCCCACGCTTTCAATTTTCATTAATTGGCTGTAGGTCATTTCAGGGCGTCGAATCAATTCTTCCAGCGAATGTTCACGGCTTACCGGGTTTTTCAGCATGGTATTGAGTTCAGGCGTTGCTGCGTGATCAGGATGGATCCACTGACCACGTAAACGCTGAAGCTCTGTTTCTACCGCTTCCATTTTATCGTTGTACTTCGCCCAACGCGCATCATCAACAAGACCGATTTCTCGACCCATCGCAGTTAAACGGCTGTCGGCGTTATCTTCGCGAAGTAGCAGTCGGTATTCTGCTCGGCTCGTAAACATACGATAGGGTTCTTTGGTTCCCATTGTCGCTAAGTCGTCAATCAGTACGCCCATGTAAGCCTGATCGCGACGTAAGATAAGCGGGTCTTTTTGTTGCACTTGAAGTGCAGCGTTCGCGCCAGCCACTAGTCCTTGTGCACCGGCTTCTTCATAGCCAGTGGTACCGTTAATTTGCCCTGCAAAGAAGAGACCTTGAATAAATTTGGTTTCCAGAGTCTGTTTCAAATCACGCGGATCAAAGAAATCATATTCAATGGCATAACCCGGACGAACGATATGTGCATTTTCAAACCCTTTAATCGAGCGGACAAGGTTCATCTGTACGTCAAATGGTAGACTGGTTGAAATTCCGTTCGGATAAACTTCGATGCTGTTTAAGCCTTCTGGCTCAACAAAAATTTGATGCGATGTCTTGTCTGCAAAACGGGTGATCTTATCTTCGATACTCGGGCAATAGCGCGGGCCAATCCCCTCGATCACGCCGGTAAACATTGGAGAGCGATCGAGGCCGCCGCGAATAATATCGTGGGTATTTTCGTTAGTATGGGTGATGTAACACGGGATCTGTGTAGGGTGCATGGCTCTATCACCCATAAACGAGAATACCGGTGTTGGACTGTCACCAGGCTGAGGCTGCATTACAGAAAAATCTAAAGAACGTGCATCCAGTCTTGCTGGTGTCCCGGTTTTTAATCGGTCAACACGAAACGGAAGGGCACGTAGTCTATCAGCAAGCGCAATAGACGGTGGATCGCCCGCACGACCACCGCGATAATTTTCAAGGCCGATGTGTATGGTCCCGCCAAGGAACGTACCCACGGTTAATACCACAGACTTGGCTTTAAACTTCAAGCCCATTTGGGTAACCACACCGCATACGCGATCGTTTTCTACAATGAGATCGTCGACACTTTGCTGAAATAACGTTAGGTTTTCTTGATTTTCTACAATGTCACGAATGGCATTTTTGTACAAAGTCCTATCTGCTTGTGCACGTGTAGCGCGAACAGCAGGTCCTTTTGAAGAGTTTAGTGTTCTAAACTGAATACCGCCTTTATCGATAGCTAGCGCCATTGCGCCACCTAATGCATCGATCTCTTTAACCAAATGACCTTTGCCGATCCCACCGATAGCTGGGTTACATGACATTTGGCCAATCGTTTCAATATTGTGAGTTAGCAAAAGTGTATTTGCACCCATGCGTGCAGCTGCAAGCGCTGCCTCTGTACCCGCATGTCCACCACCTACAACGATGACATCAAATGCTTCAGTATAAAACATGGATAAACCTCACTATTAACGTACGACAAGCCTATTAAAATCTAACTTTTTTCTAAGCACAGTCTGCCGAAAAAAGGGCGCGTATTTTATCTGACTTATTGAATAAAGAAAATGATTAAATTTTCCTCAAAACCTGTTTTTAAAGAAGTGTGATCGAATAATAAGATCTTAAGATCTCTTTTAGATCTGTTTATTTTTACTTTTATTAGGATCGACAAGATCTGTGGGTAACCGATCAAAGGAGATAAAGATCATCAAGTTACGCGATCAACAACATTGGGAAACACAGATCCATAACCCCCATTCAAACTTGTGTATAAATACCCTTTTTATCCACACCCCATTTCTTTTTAAAAGTTATTCTTTTTTGGATCAAAGCTTATACACAGTGGTTTGTAGGATCCTATCCACAGGCGTGATCAAGATGTGATCCAACTGGGGATAAAATGTTTGCTAATTATGTTTATAGATCAAAAGATCGTGTAACGACGTGGCTTATAGGTCGATCTTATTGTGGAGGAGATCTTTTACTAATCCTGTGATTAGATCGCATGATCGTCATTTTCACTTCGCAATCAATATTTCGATCGGCGATGTCATTCGTCGCATTTGACTGACAAAAACGTATTACCTATCGGCTCAAACAATAAAAAAGGGCAGTGAAGAAACGCTTTCACTGCCCTTAAATCAATCGTTTTTTTACTCAATACACGCTTTACATTATCGAACCTGATTAGGTTGATAACGCGGCTGTGCAACTGAGCCCTGCATGTCTTCTTGCTCAATAGTCAGTCCTTCACGACGACTCGGGCCTTGGAAGCGAACTTTGTAGGTATCGTACTCTTTTATCGATTCAAAACAGTAGCGTCCCAGTGCGTTTTCTAGCTCAGCTAAATTGTGGTTGGTGATCAAGATACAGTTTTTTTTGTTTACCAAACGTTGCCTAAGTAGATTGCCAAACCAGCTTTGCGCGTTTTTCTTTAGCGCTGATTCGTTAACACACACCTCGTCTAATATCAGAAGATCCACGTCTAATAGTTCTTGATTGATCTCTCTAAACCGCTGACTCGCGTTGTCAGTGGCAGAAAAGTCAAAAGAGAAGTTACGCATTTCCAGTAGTGTTGATAACTGACGATAGAGCACTGAGATTTCGTATTGCTCAATAAGTTGGTGTGCTATTGCACCGGCAATATGTGACTTGCCACGCCCATAGTCGCCGTAAAATATCATCATGTGCGAGCCGCTTTGTCGCCAAGCAGGGTCGTCATGAGCTGCAATGAAAGATTGTGCGATAGAAACCGCTTCTATCACATCATCGCTATCTTCAACTAAGTTGGCAAACGTCCATTTAGGATTTAGATCTGAACGGCCGTGTATGGCCTCTACACGCGCTTTCTTGCTGCGCTGCTGTAGTTGCGACACTTCTTCATTGGCTTTGACTTCATACTGCTTACGCAGCGTTTTGTAGTCGATATACTCACCATTGGGATCGACATCTTTTTTGAGCGCTTTCGCTAAATTGGCAATTTTGTCGGTTATACGGTCCATAACGATTTAACTCTTCTTAGTTGTGGCATACTTTTCCACCAGCTTTCTTGCATTATCATCTGCTTCAATGCCGGCTGCAACTTTCACTTGTTGTGTTCCCACCACTTTTGTAGGAGCGTAGCCAGACGCTAAGCGCTTGCGTTTGATATTGTTAGCAAATTTTTGTGTCCACTGAAATTCACTGAATACTGAGCTTGGCCGACCTAGCCAATAGGTGATAAATTCACCCACTTCGTTGTCATCATAGGTTTTATCTATAATGCCTAATAGTGAGGCCATTTCTTCAAATAGGGCTTTATTTGGGGCCCAGGTAGCTGTCATCGCACTGTGTCTAGCGTGCAGTTGATCAAAGTCTGACTGGGCTTCGCTTAGAAGCGGTAGAAGGAGTGTTTTACCATTAATGGTGTGCTCTAGATCTAACGCTAAGGGCAGGGCAACCAACCCCACTTGTTCTAATTGCTTTACCAGGCTATTGATCTGACGGCCTCGCTGATACGGCTCGTCTTTGCTATCCCCATTAAGTAAATTTAGCAGATGTTTATAATCAATAGGGGCTGACGATGTGGTAGCGGTGTTAGCACCTACGCGAAGCCCAAGCAAATACAACACGCGGCAGTCATTAGAAATCGGGCATTGCAAAGCGGCAAGTTCTGCTTGGGTGAGGTTGCTATTCATTGCGTCAGCTCCTTAGTATAAAGGCGATTAGGCGCTTGCTAACTTATCGTCAAACCACTCTACGGCTGCATCTTCTGGAATGGGGTGCTCAAGTACATCAATGTAGAGTGCATCGGTGATTAGCGTACCGCCTGCATCAACGATGTGCTTTTCCATTTCCTTTGCGCCAAAGCAGAAAGTGTCGTAGCTGGTATCACCTAGTCCAATAACATAGGCCTGTACCGTGCTTAAGTCTGCGCTTTCAAGCTGCTTGGCAAAGGGCTGGATATTGTCAGGTAGCTCGCCTGCGCCGTGGGTAGACGTACATACAACCCATATTGATGCGGTATTGATGTTATCTAAATTCGGTTCAGCGTGAATAGTATGTGTATGCCCACTTGCATCAAGCTTCTCAGCAATAGCATCTGCCACATATTCAGAGGCACCTAACATGGTGCCGACAATTATTTCGAAGTGCTTACTCATTTATGGGGTGCTTCTCTGTTATCTATTGTACATCTAGCGGCCGCGCCGCCTACATTACTTGCCAATACAGAATGTGAAATGTTTAAATATATTAATAGCTTATCATCCTTCGGGAGTAAATAGGGATCAAAACTGATTCTCCCTGATATGAATCGAGTGATGAGAATCAGGCCGGACAAGTCGTAATAAATAAATTACTTTAAAAGCTTTATGTCACGGACAGCAATTTGGTATTTTGAGCCATAGGGACCGGACACTAGAATTGGTTTTCCACTTTCGATAAACCCAGAAAAAGAAATCTCTTTGACCTCTTCTTTGAGTATTGGGAAACCATCAGCTATTCGGTTTTTTATATAACCTGTATCACTACTACTGACTTGTTCTCTCGCTATACCAACTACGAACAGGCCCTCAGCCCAAATTTTACCTTCGGATATATCACCTGTATGCATTGTAATATGAACTTCGGGCTTTATCACGCCGTGTCTGCAAATTGTGACAGGATTGTCGCAGCGAACTATCGTGTCCATGTCAAACTTCAGGTCTTCCTTGAGAATGCGAGGTTGATTACTAAAATACTCTGTTTCCCCAAAGCTGGCAGTCGCCCTTACTGCATCCTTAAATCTGTTATCCCGGATTGGGGGTAAATATGTATGTTCAACCCATATACTGTATTCTTTTTTTGAACGTACATCGTTAGTTGCACAAGCAGTTAAAGCAAGGGGTACTAATAGTAAAGCTAACTTTTTCAAATCAAACTCTCTTATTGTTGGTAATTGCGCATATAAGATACGTGGTTAAAGCGAAATCTAACTCAAGAGAAACAAGGGTGAGTGTAAAAATAATATACCAATGATTAAAAATTAATAACTATTACTGTTTTCTATATACATTTTGCTCTGATTAAATCCGGCTTGGAAAACTGTAAGGAAATGGTATGAATTTTTATGTAAATGCTTTAATTATAACTTTGTCTGTTTGTTTTGTTAGCTTAAATGCTTATGCTGAGGAAGAACCAGACTTTCTTTTCACTCCAGCTATGTATTCAAAGTTGGAATTAAATAAATTTCAGAAATTAATGGTCAACGCAGCCACATCTTATGGGTATCCAAAGATGAAGAACGATGCAAATGGAATGACGATTGAACCGAAATTTATCTATGTCAATCCCTTGGTTGGCAACAGAAATATTGACTCGTGGAATAAACTGAGTTCAAAAGAAAAGTTTCAGTTTATTAACTCCGCTGTGATGGGAGGAACCGAAAAACTTGATCCTTCTCAGGTTCAACAGCGAGTTGCAGTTTTACAGACGTGTATGACCTCATCAAGCTACACAATCAGAGCAGCTCACGATCATCTCAAATACAGATTGTTCAGTGACACTATTACACAGCAGCTTGAATCATGTCATAAAGCATATTCTTTGTAATCCAAAGCGCTTAACTGAATGGAAGCTGCTGTAAGCAGCTCCTTATTTAATCACAACAGATATCCTTAAAACGCCCCCTATATAAATTTCCTATAAACCTCTCCGGCACATACAGCAAAGCTATGCAGTGGTATTCGACTCAAACTGTCAATAATTCAATTTAAAGCTGCTGCTCTACAAAATATATGTCCACAAAACCACCGTTTTTTGAACACCTTCAGAAGGTGTCATTTCGGATGGATTCTCGGTGTGTAATTTGTTAAAATACTCGTATATTTTTCTATGTTAATTAATTGTTCATGAATCAACGTATTGGCTATGCCCGCGTTTCAACGGATGATCAAAACCTGCACCTCCAAAAGGATGCTTTGGAGAAAGCGGGCTGCCAGGTCATCTATGAAGACAAAGCCAGTGGGAAGAACACTGAAAGGCCGGAGCTTGAGGCTTGCCTGAAAGCTCTGCGTTCAGGCGACACGTTGGTGGTTTGGAGACTGGACCGCCTGGGGCGAAGCTTGGGCGATTTGGTCAAACTCGTGACGACCCTGGAAGAACAGAAAACCGGATTTGAGAGTCTTCAAGAAAAGATCGAAACGACAAGTGCCTCTGGAAAGCTGGTTTTTCACGTATTTGCTGCACTTGCTGAATTTGAGAGAAACCTAATCAGCGAGAGAACACGAGCTGGATTGAAGGCCGCGCGGGCGCGTGGCCGACTTGGTGGACGTAAACCAAAGCTGAAACAGAAAGATATTCGCGAGATTAAAGCTCTACTCAAGGATGGTTCGATTCCTGTAGCAGATGTAGCTAAAAGGTATGGAGTATCTAGAACAACTATCTATAATCATGTTGGGGTGGTCAGCGTGCAAAACTCTGGTAGGGACTAAAAGTTTTGTATCTGTCATAATAAACTGTATGAAAATATTAAGGCTACCCTGTTTTATGGAGATCAAATAATGGCTACAGCGGAACAACTGAAAGCGCTTTTAAGAAGTCACGCTGAGCGTGACGACCAGCGCTTTTACTCTGTTGCCCTTCAGGTCGCTGCCAAAGAAGCAAGGCAGGGACATAATAAGCTAGCTAGTGACATTAAGAATCTTGTTGAACGATCTCAGAGCTCTAACAAAAAGCTTGGATTAGCATCTACTAGAGCTATCCCCTTTTCGCAGCAGAATAAAAACGAGTTAAAGGGACTGTTAGAATTAACACCTCATAGTGTTCGTCTTAATGAAATTGTTCTTTCTGAAGACATACATGAACGTATGGAAAAAGTATTATTAGAACAACGTCAAAAAGATAGACTTAATAAATTTGGATTACAGCCTCGCAGAAAGCTTCTTTTCACCGGTTCGCCTGGAACAGGAAAAACTATGTCAGCATCAATGTTGGCAACGGAATTGAAGCTTCCGCTTTATACGATTGTTTTAGACAACTTAATCACACGATTTATGGGTGAGACGGCTGCAAAATTGCGTTTAATTTTTGATCATATAAAGCAAACACGTGCGGTTTATTTGTTTGATGAATTTGATGCTATCGGAACTCAAAGGGGAGCATCTAACGATGTCGGGGAAATCCGTAGGGTTTTAAACTCTTTCTTATTATTTGTCGAGCAAGACGAATCTGAAAGCATAATTGTTGCGGCAACAAACCACCCAGAGTTATTGGATCAGGCGCTATACAGAAGGTTTGATGACATTATTAGATTTGAAAAGCCAAAGTTTGATCAGATATGTTTACTCATTCAGAACCGCTTGTCTCTTTTTGATACAGATAATTTTGATTGGGATAGGGTTGCTGAAGCTGCTGATGGTTTGAGCTCTGCTGAGATAACTCGTTCTTGTGAAGATGCAGCTAAAGAAGCTGTCTTGAGCTTCAACGAAAAAGTAACAAGTGATACTTTATTAAAAGCTTTTTCAAGAAGGCATTCAGGAAATAATAAATAATTAGGACGTTTTATGGTTTCTAAAAGGAAGCATTTAGATGTAACCAGTTTTTTCATCAACGAAGACTTTAAATCAAAAAGGACTGGGAGAAATCCAGGTGTTCCAGGGCGCAATAGGAACCAACATGGCAGACTATTGGAGGAGCAGTATCAGAATTTACTAGATGCTTACAACCAGAAAAAAGAGCGAGAAATCGACATCATCACTGATGACTCAGGAATATATGTTGAAGTTATAAGTGTTGATGGGTGTAAGTTGCCACTAGATAGTTTAGATAATAGAGACTTTAAGCTCTGTTCTTGCCAAAGTAGGGAAAACAGTGAGATAGCTCTCATTTTTATACCAGAAGATCGTCGAGATACATTTCTTAGAAAAATACAGCAGTATTTAGACCCGCAGAAAGATTCAAAGCCGAACAAAAATGGGGATTCATTTCCTAGAAATCATGCATTGATAGACAGCATAGCTGAGGTTAGGCTTGCAAGTTTGGAATCGTTTTGGACTGATCCCCCAGAGTTTTTCCCTCAAGACAAAAACGATGATGTCTGGTGGGAATTATGGTTGAAAAAAAATACTGTTGATAACGTTGAAGAAATAGCTGAGGCTCTAGCTGAACGTGTAAGTGGTCGTTTAGGCAATACTTCCATTTCGTTCTTTAATTCTTTTGTCGTACTAATTAAAGCCACAGTAAATAACTTAGAAAAAGCTCCTGAGCTAATTTCAAATTTAGAGGAAGTTCGGAAAGCTAAGGATACGCCCATTCCAATCATTAGCTCATCACCAAAAGAGCAGCAGGAATGGCTTCAAAGCATTTTAGACAGAGTTACTCTTTCAGATAATATATCAACCTGTGTTTCGATACTTGATACGGGAGTTAATTACAATAACCGTTTATTGAGTGCAGTAAGCTGTGACGAATATTCAGCCTCTTGGGATCCTGAGTGGCCCAAATACGACCAATATCAACCCCTTGCTCCATTTAATGACCATGGCTCATTGCAAGCAGGGCTTGCTGCTTTTGGAAATTTGATGGATGTTGTATTGGAAGATGACGATATTCACGTATCGCATATTATTGAGTCGGCAAGAATATTACCCCCGGAAGGTAATAATGATCCTTTGTTATATGGAGCTATAACAGTAGGAGCTGCTTATAAGCTTGAAGTGGATAGACCTGATTTTAATCGAGTTTATAGTCTTGCTGTCACTTCTGACCATGAAAGAGAAAGTGGAAAGCCTTCTTCATGGTCGGCAGAAATTGATCAGTTTATTTCGGGGATGCAGGATGGAAAGCGAAGGCTTTTTGTTATTTCTGCCGGAAACAATTTAGATCTTCGTCCTGACCAAGACTATTGGGATCAAGTAAATCTTGCGGAGATAGAAGATCCGGCGCAGGCATGGAACGCTATTACTGTTGGAGCATATACGGAGTTGACAACAAACGATGACCCCTATTTCGCAGGTTGGTCACCATTTGCTTTGGAAGGTGATGTAGCTCCATCAAGTCGTTCTTCTGTTAATTGGGATTGGAGAAAACAAGCTCCACTGAAGCCTGATATTGTTGCCGAAGGGGGAAATAGACTGCTGTCGCCAGATAAGACAGAAGTTAGCAATGAAGACACGGTTGGGTTATTAACAACATCAGGAAAAACAACTGGTCAGGTCTTTGAGAGAGGTGGCGACACAAGCGCTGCGTGTGCGCTTGTATCGAGGTGCGCAGCTCAATTAACAGCTGAATACCCTGAGTTTTGGCCTGAAACAATACGAGGCTTAATTATCCACTCAGCTGAGTGGACACCAAGAATGATGGAGCGATTTGGACTTCTCAGTGCGGTGCACAGTCCTAAGGTAGCAAAAGAAACGTTGTTGCGTACTGTCGGTTATGGAGTGACTGATATTGATAGAGCTAGATATAGTGCCGATCACGCTCTTACATTAGTTGCCGAAGGTGAGATTCAACCATTTATTAAGCCTCACGATGCTAGCGCATCATCCGACCCTAAGCTGAATCAAATGAAACTTTACCAATTACCTTGGCCGCTTCAAGAATTACAAGAACTGCCGCCAGACTTAGAGGTTAAGTTAAAAGTTACTTTGTCGTATTTTATTGAACCCAACCCAGGACGAAGAGGGTACCGTACGAGATATAGTTATCAATCACATGGTTTAAGGTTTGAAACAATAAGACCTGGTCAATCATTGAAAAACTTTAGGTCTTATATAAATGGCTTGGCAAACATGGATGGTTACGATGGCCCTGAAGGTGATAATGATGGGTGGTTTTTAGGGGAGCAACTTCGAACGAGAGGCTCGGTGCATTCAGACGAATGGATAGGCAGTGCGCAAGATTTAGCTGATATGCACACGATAGCTGTTTTTCCCGTTGGCGGGTGGTGGAAGTATAGAACTGCTGAGGACCGTTGGGAACATAATGTAAAGTTTAGTCTTCTTGTTAGTATAGAAGTTCCTGACGAAAATGTTGATATCTATTCTGCTATCGAAAATGAGATACAGGTAGCGATAGAGAGCCAAGTTGCAGTGGAAATTTAAACTAAATTTGTTCACCACTGAAAGGAGTAAATAGTTATGGTCGATCTGAGTATTACAATGTACACCGCCCTTGGGTTTGTGGGCTTTGTTCTTTCTCTATGTGCTGTGCTCTATGTGAACGCAGACGGTTTAGAAAGTTGCGCTACCAAATGGTTTCGTCGTAATCGCTGAAATTAGCTTTCTAAACACCTCTTGGTGAACCATTTTGAAGCTCTTCCCCGTCACAGCCGTTGACGGGGCCTACCCTTTAACTCTCCTTTCCCTCTAAACCCAACTTTTCGAGCCCTTTTGGAGTAGCTCAGTCCAAAGAAATGCTGATTATTGCTTGCAAGGTCTCGAAAAGCGACTTTGTGAGACTCAAGCGGAATTTGAGCGGCGGATTTTACCAGAATGACGGAATATGGGTCTCACAACAGCCTTTTACGAGACCTTCTTTTGGGGCTTGACCGAACCAAAAAACCTATTAATATTAACGACGTAAATGGTAGCTGGCCGAAAACAGCAGTTTAATTAAACAAGGCACTTGCCTTTATCTAACCAACCCTCTGGGGGACTGTCCCCCGTGGGCATTCCTCCGTCTGTAACCCTTCGGAGGAACCTCTGATGAACTTCATCCCCATTCGTGAACCCCTGACGCTATATCGTCATCGTTGCCGCTGCTTGCAGTTGGCAAATGCCCCTCCTCGCTGCTGTTCTCTTGAATTTGTGGCGTACCTGGCACTCGATCATGAGCAGCCAAATTCCAGAGGACCACCTCTGCTTCAACCATGTGAGCCTGGCGTATGCCGAGCTTGCACCATGCCCCTCCCCGTCTCTGTCGCCAACGGCGAAAACAGAGACGGGGTAGCAAACCCCGCCGAAAGCCTTGTGCCTCAATGGCTCAAGGCTTTCGCCCCGCGCACGAATGTGCGCGAACACAGCCGCGCAAGGCGGCGAGCGCTACGCGCTAACTTTCCAAGAAAAGCGACTTCACCAGCCGGAGCTGCTGGCAGTTTGTTCCAACGGAACAGACCAGCCAGTGGCGAGAGCAGCCCGCTCCATAGCAGTGTTGATCGTATGTAAATGACCGTGGGTGCTCGGTTTATCCACCCTTTGCCAGGGCAAGAACCCTGATTTGGCCTCAGCACGCGAAGCTGATTAAAAAAATCGCGTTTATCACTTACCAATGATTTTCGGGCGGGCCAGAACCAGAACAAGAAGGAATAGCACTATGCGCTCAGAACGATCCAATCCGGATGCCAGAAACTATGGCCTTAAGAGCCGTGATATGACGCGGGCGGGTCTCAACGCGCTCAAAGAGGGGATGAGAAGCTTTGCTTCAATTGCAACGATCCATGACCGTTGGAGCGTTTTTTCATCCTGGATCAAGACAGAACAGGGCATAAAGGACATGCGGGACATCGAGAAGGCCCATCTGGTGGCCTATGCGGCCCATCTGAACGATAGGTTTGAGCGTGGCGAGATTTCTCCTTCTACGGCCCAAAACTACCTGTCGGCAGTAAACCGAGTGATGGAGATTGCTCGTGGCGACCGACAGGTCAGAGTAGCGCCTGTCGCTGAGGGCGGGCTTCCCAAGCGTTCAGGGATCGCATTGAGCGACCGGAGCGTTTCGGAAGCGGCCCACCAGGCAGCTATAGGGGCTGTCTCAGAACGGCTGGGAGCGCTGCTGGAGGTGCAGCGCAACTTTGGCCTGCGATTCGAGGAGTCGGCCAAGCTTGATGCGACTCGGGCGCTGAAACAGGCAGAGAAAGAAGGGGTTGTTGCCATCAAGGACGGAACCAAAGGTGGTCGCCAGCGTATGGTGCCGATTACCTCTA